>JAGNIJ010000015.1 GCA_018001225.1 Kiritimatiellia bacterium
CCAATCACGAAGGTCTGGCGGCAGGAGCATCGGGGTGTTGCGGTCAATGTTGACGAATTGGGCGCTCATAATGTCTGGATTCTACCAGCGCGACGCGGCGATGAACAGGGAAAGTCCGACAGTCTCTCTACAACTACGACGGCGACAACAGCGACGGGGCGTACCACGGGGGCGTGGGTACCGCGGGGTCCGAGGGCGGCGCGGATTATCGGGCCGCCGCGGGGCCGGCGCGCACGACCAACGGCGTCATCCACGAGTGCATGCGCGGCAACCCGGACTGGTCCAACAAGCTGGTCTGTTTCAGCAATTCCGTGGCCGTATCCGGCTGGCGATTTCCCAAGGTCAACGTGGTCATGGACAAATTCTGCTGGATCGACCCGTACGCCGATCCGACGAACTACTGCAGCCTGGTCAGCGCGCTGGAATCCCAGTACCCCGAGACGCTCTTCGTCTATCTGACCATGCCGCTGTCCGGGTTGAGCTTCGACGAGAACGACGAGCGGAACTCGTTCAACCGGTATGTGCGGTCGTTTTGCTCGGCGAACGACAAGCACCTCCTGGATGTCGCCGACCTCGAGGCCTGGAACGTGGCCGGCGCGCAGCAGGTCTATCTGTCCGGCGGCGTGACCAACCAGAAGATGTCCTTCGACTACTCGCTGGATACCGGCGGGGACTGGCATCTCAACGCCACCGGCCGGCGGCGGATGGCGCTGGGTTGGTACTCCCTGGCCGTCGCGTTGTTCACAACCGACCGCGATGGCGACGGGATCACCGACGGCGACGAACTGCTGGCCGGCACCCGGCCCGCCGATTCCAATTCCACCTTGAGCCTTCGGATCAGTCCCTCCTCGTTCGCCTCCTCCAACGCGGTATTCACGTGGACGTCCTCTTCGGGCCGGTACTACAGCGTGCAGCGGGCCGCCGGCCTTGTCGCCGACGTCAACTGGTCGAACCGGCTGTCCGACCGGCTGGGCGCCAATGCCTTCACGGACACCGTGGACGCGGCGGCCCAGGGTTTCTATCGCCTCTCGGTCCGGCAGTAAGCCGGCACTCCCCCGGGTCGGTTGCGGAACGAGAAACGCACAACGGATCGAGGGGGCTATCTCCGCTGAAAAAAAGCGGGGATGGTGCGCGGACCTTCAAAACAGCGCTATTCACTTTTCTCCAAATACGCGTGGAATTTCCGCGCGCCGATTCCTTTCTATAGAGTGATGCCAAATCCGGGTGAATGCGGTTAGATTTCGGGCTCGCAGGAGCTCGCCCCTCCATGATTCCTGCCACTGGAGGGCGGAGCTCTGCGACGCCGTTCGTACCGCCTCTCACCCGTACCTGGTATGAGACATACGGATGCCCCACAGAAGAAGGGGAACAAAACGGTGCGATGGCGTAAGGCCGGACCCCCGCCGCGGTCGCGCCGGTGAAACAGGAAAAAAGAAGGGGCCGGGAAGGAGGTGAGCGACCGGAGCACGATCGCAAGTGGACAATGTAATGCGGAATGGGTTTTCCCGCGTTTAGGCTATACCCGAAACGGGACCCCGGCAGGTTTGTCCCGCCGGTGAACGAGGCAGGGGATCTGCGCGTGACGCGGTCTTCCCCGTATTCCGAGGCCGTCGGGCCAGCCGGTCGGGGATCGCCCGTGTACGTTCGGGACACCTGTGCGGGCAGCTCGTTCGGCCGGCCTGTCTTTATCGTTGGGCGCTGACCCTGTAAAAGACCGCGGGGGCGGCGGCCGCGGCGCGCTCCACCGTCGTGGTTGCGGCGACGGACACCAGGTTGGTGGCCTCGCCCCACCCGGAGCCGGTCAGCGAGCCGTTGGTATAGACCGTGTACGTCACGCCGGTCTGCCCGGCCCAGGTCACGGAGTACAGGCCGCTGGAGACGCCCGTCGCGATGAGCTCGGGATGGTACAGCACGAGTTCGGCCACGCCGGGCGGCGAGACCACGTACACGGCGCCGGCGTTGGTGGAGACGACGTTGGTGCCGGGGATGCTGTAATCGAACAGCCGCTCGCCGATCAGCAGTTCGTCGAACGTGTCGCTGTTCATGTCGCTCATCGAGGCCAGCGCCCCGCCCGCCTCCGCGAGGGCCTGCGCGCCCTTCAACCGGAACCCGTTCGTGCCGTTGAGGGCTTCCGGGTCCAGCGCGGGCGGGAATAGGTCGCGCCCGAAGACGGCGAATATCTCGCCCGCGCTGGTGCGCCCGTCCGGCGAGAGGGTGGGTGCGCTGCACAGCAGGTCGCCGTAATCGTCCACGTTCAACCGGGCGGCCCCGGCCAGCGCGGAGCCGAAACCGGACCCCGTGTTGGTATAGGCGATCGCGAAGCCGTTGGTCCCGTTGAGATTGGTCACGGAGAGGCTGGCCGGCGGGTGGGTGCGCCCGAAGACGACGTAGACCTCGTTCAGGTTGTACGCGCTGACCGCCGCGTCGAAGAAACCGTCGCCGTTCAAGTCGGAGGCGGCCACTGCGTACCCGCAGTTGCCGAACAACCCGTCGCCGTCGATCCGGAACCCGTTGGTCCCGTTCAAGGCGGCCAGGGAAAGCGAGGCGGTCCGGTTCGTGCTGCCGAACACCGCGTAGGCGCGGCCGGCGGAGAAGAAGTCGGGCGCCGTGTGCGCGCCGATCAGGATGTCGTCCCGGCCGTCGCCGTTGTAATCGCAGAGGGCCGCGAGGGCGTGCCCGGCGCTGTCGGAGGCGCTTTCGCCGGTCAGGATCATGCCGTTCGTGCCGTCGAGCGCGCCGAGATCCAGCGCGGCCGGAAAATTCGTCGCGCCGAAGACCAGGTACACGCGCCCGATGTTGGTCTGCCCGCCGACCTTGGCCTTCTCGGCCCCGACGAGGAAGTCGGCGCGGCCGTCCCCGTTGAAATCGCCGGCCGGGGCGAGGGCGGACGCGCACTGGAAGCCCGCGGCCTCGCCGGCCAGCGTAAACCCGTTGGTTCCGTTGAGGTCGGCGAGGCTGACGTTCAGGGGAAAGCCCGTGGCGCCGAACACGACGTACACCGCGCCCGCGCCGGCGCGGCCCAGGGGGTCGGCCTGCGGCGCGCCAAAGGCGACGTCCGCGCGCCCGTCCCCGTTGATATCGCCGAGCCCGGCGACGCTGGCGCCGAGCTGGTCGTCCGCGGCCAGGCCCGTGACCTGGAACCCGTTGGTGCCGTTGAGAAACGTCGGCTGCTGGGAGGGCAGGGCGGGGCCCGGCCCGAACAGGACATAGGCGCGGCCCTCGCGGAAGCTCGGCGAGTTGAAGAACGGCGCGCCGACCACGATGTCGCCGTGGCCGTCGGCATTGATGTCCCCGGCTGCCGACAACGCGGTGCCCAGGCGGCTTTCATCCGCCGGGCCGACCAGGCGGAATCCGTTGGCGCCGGTCAGCAGGCCGCTCAAGCCGTCGTAGACCGAAAGCACGACGTGGCTGGCAAAGAAGAAGTAGCCCGGCTCCAGGGCGCGCGCCGGCAGCACCGATCCGGCGATCGCGGCCAGCAGCAACAGGTGGAAAAGAAAGCGAGAAATACCACTTCCTGAATGACACTGCACTGACCTACCCACCCCGGCCCGCAAGCAGGCCGCCCCTCCCGGGAGGGGAAATGTGCTTGTTAATGAAAGGTTCCCTCCCCTCCCTCGGAGGGGGCGGGGGTGGGTAAGAAGCGTGCAAAAACGAACTAAAAAAAATGGCGCAATGTTCATGGGCGGATACTCAACAGCGGCAGGCTGAAAAAAGCAAGGCGGGAGCGCGGTGGAGGACGCGCTCCCGCCTGTGCACTGACTGCCTATTTACGAACTGTTTTCTTCAACGTCCGCTGCACAATCTTTTTCGGCGCCCGACCCGTGGTGATGTTGACGGTATGGTTGTCGTTGCCGGCCAGCGTCAGGCTCCAGGCCTGGCCGTTATTGGTTTCCCAGTGGCCCTTCTTGTGGAAGGCGAAGACGACTTCGGAGACGCCTTCCGGAAGGGTGTACGTGGCCCAGCGGACCTTGTTGGCTGACGCCCGCATCGGGATCTGGACGGTGTTTTTCCAGCCGGGCTGCCCGATGACCAGCTTCCACTGGCCGGAGCGGGGGCTCGTCCATTTCACCGTCAGCGTCCTGGCCGCCGCCGGCGCCACGGTTGTTGTGGCGGCAGCCCCGGCCGCCGTCGCGGCCTTGGCGGTCGAAGGCGCGGCGGAGCCGCCGCCACCGCCGGCCGGCTGAACCGGGATGCGCCAGTTCTGGCCGCCGTTGTTGTCCCACGTCCCGGCGTTGTCGTGGAAGCACACGTTGATTTCCGTGGCGCCCGCGGGCACGGTGATCGTGGCCTGGAACCGGCTGATCCGCCCGTTCAGGCCGAACTGCGCGGTGTCATACACGCCCTGCCAGCCGTTGTGCCCGACGTGCGCGTAGATCGGCTTGCCAAAGAGGGGATTGCCTTCGTTGACGTAGAAGTACGAGAGGTTCAACTGCTCGCCGGGGCTCGGGTAGGCCGGCGACCACAGCAGCTTGATGCCCATCGAATCATTGGGAACCGTCGGGCTCAACCCGAGCACCCACTCGATGATGTTGGCGATGGGGAAGTAGGTCGGCCCGTCGAGGTCCGAGTTATTGTTCGTCGCGCTCTGGCCCAGGTTGCCGAAGTAGTCGAGTTCCCACTGGTCCGGCAGGCCGTCGCTGTCGCTGTCGCCCACGGCGGCGGCGATGGAGAAGTCGAAGTCGTTGCCCGCGCTCTGCGCGTAGCCGGTGCCGGCGGCGTTCTTCGCTTCCATCCAGAACTCGACCGACGTCCCCGCGGGGAACGTGCCGAGATCGAACGAGAAGAAATCGAAGATCGGCTTGTTGCTCAAGCCGGCCGGACTGAAGACGCCCTGCACTGTCTGCGCGTTGCTCCAGTCGCCGGGCGTCGTGGTGTAGTGCAACAGGGCGGTACTGCTGCAGCTGGTTTGGACGAGGTTGCCGTTGCCGTTTTCCACCGGTCGCGCGACGATGGTGACCGCCTGGCCGGCGTCGAACTGGCCGAACGAATTGCTGGATTCCTGCGGCGCTCGGCCGTTGGCGCGGGCCTTGGCGTTGTCGTAGCGGTAGGGGTCGAGACCCCAGAAGATCGGCGTTTGCACCGTCACGGAACTCGCCACGGCGGCCCGGTAATCCTGCCCGCCGTTGTTGTCCCAGCGCGTGGTACCCTGGCCGTCGGTGACGGCCAGGGCGTAGCGGACCGTGGTTCCGGCCGCGAATTTTCCGAGGTTCGCGTGCCACCAGTCGTTCGCGCCCGCGCTGCCGCCGAGCGCCATGGCTTTGTTGGTCCAGTTCACGCCGTCCGTCGAGTAGGCGACGCCGGCCGAGACGGCCGCACCGCGGGGCGTGGATTCGATGTTGATCCAGAGATCGTCCGTGGCATCCAACTCGGCGCCGGAGGGCCAGTGATAGGTGTTGCCAATCCAGGTCACCGCGGGGGCGCCGGCGGACCCGGAGGAGATGACGGTATTGAGGCCGCTGTTGTAATCGATGGCCAGCAGGTGCACGGTATTCCCGTCGCGCACGTCCTTGGATACCCAGGAGTTGCCGCCCGCGATCAGCGCCGGGGCGCTCCAGGTCGCGCCGCCGTCCGTGGAAAGCTCGTAGTAACGCAGCTCGTTGCGCGTGGACACCGCGACCAGGCCGGCGTCGATCTTCGCGATGGAATCCACGGTGCCGCCGCCCGGCCAGAAGAGCGTCCAAGTGCCCCAGGCCGCGCCGATGTCCTTGTGGGCCAGGTTCAGGCCCTCCGGGAGCGAGCCGCCGACCATCGCCATGTACACGTGACCCGCGGCGTCCACGTCCAATTGCCCGTCCGCGTACGACTGGCCAGTCGAGCGGTCCACCCAGGTCTGCCCGCCGTCGGTGCTCTCGTGGCAGAAGGGCGTGGAGAAGCCGCCGTACCAACCGATGAGCGAGGAGCTCACGACCATTTTCTGTCCGCGCACCTCGAAGTCCTTCACGTGCACCGTGGCCTTGTAGCTGCTGCGGTCGAAGATCGTGCGCTCGGCCTCCCACGCCGTCGCGTCCTTGTGGATGCGGCGGAACCGGACGCGGGACGTCTCCGGGGCGGTGAAGTTGTCGTAGGCCAGATACGTGTAGGTGTCGTCCGCGCGAAGTTGACCGTAGCGGCTCAACGGGCCCGCGTAGTCGCTGGCGACGTCGATAGGCGCGCTCCAGGTCGCGCCGCCGTTGGCGCTGTTGATCAGGCGGGTCTGGTTGTTGTCGCCGTACAGGACGTGCACGCCGCGGGAGGAGACCGCGATGCGCGGATACGTCATCCCGCCGTTGACCGAAGCCAGTTGCGAGGGAGCCGTCCAGCCCTCGCCGGCTGCCTTCTTGGAGAACAGGACCGTCTCGGGCTGGTTCCAGTCCGCGCGCTCGGCCCATACGGCATGGATCGTGCCGTTGTAGGCGGCGATGTCCATGTACAGCGCGCCGTTGGCCGGGATCGCGGCGGAGGTTGTCCAGCCGACGCTCCCGGTGCTGCTGCCGGGGACGACGTAGGCGTAGTCCTGGGAGTTGTTGTTGTCGTAGATGTGCCCGCCCCAGTCGTCCCAGCCGTGGAAGTAGTACTTCACCGTCGCGCCGGCGGGGAACGCGGCCGCAGGCGTCACGATCCACTTGGAGTTGCCGTCCACATTCCCGTTGTAGGCCATGCCGTGGGTCGTCCACGTCCCGCCGTTGACCTGTACGCCGACCTCGGCGTGGAGGCCGGCGTAATCCTGGTTCATCAGGATCGTGAACGTGCCGGGATTGGAACCCGAGTGGCGGGTGAACGCGCCGTAGGTGCCGATCCAGGTGGGGAAGGCCATCGCGCTCGTGGCGAAGAGGCACAGGCCCAGGGTGAAGAGGATGGAGCGAGTCAGATGTCGCATGTGCTGTCTCCTTGCATTCTTTTGATACTCAAGATTCCGCTTCCTTCCGCGAAATTGGGCAATACAGATACCCGGCCTCCTTAAACAAGTAAAGCGTTTTACTAACTTTTTATAAACAGGCTGTAAACATTGATTAAAATGCATCATTTTTTTGAGGGCGGCAGGCCCCCGTCGCTCTCCGCGATGGACCCCGGCGGGTTATTTCGAGATCACGTACACGGCCGCCGTGGCGCGCAGGCGGCGCAGGCGGGCGATCGGGCGCTGGCCCGTGAGATAGATCACTTCCCGGATGCGCGCGCCGACCGAGCGCGTGAACTCGTCGAACTGCGGGATGGTGATCGCCCGTTCGCGGGGTTCGCCGGACAGCAGGCTCTGCCCCAGTCCGCCGCCGCGCAGGGCCCGGCAGCGGCAGCGCCAGTGCCCCGCGTTGTCGAAAGAAATGATCGCCGCGCTGCCGACCCGCAGCATCTCCTTTGCGACTGTGGAGGGCGCGTCGAGGTAGGCGAGGGTCTGGCTCAAGATCACGAAGTCGAAGGCGCCGTCCCGGTAGTCCGCGAGGCCCTCCTCGATGTTGCCGTGGCGGACCGAGAGCCCGCGCGCGATACAGGCCCGGACGTTCTCCTCGCTCAACTCGACGCCGCGGACCTGCGCCTTTTTCTCGCGGGACAGGCGCTCGAGGAGGGCGCCGTCGCCGCACCCGAGGTCGAGCACGCGCGCGCCCTCGGGGACTAAGCCCACGATGGTGTCGAAGTCGAGTCTTTTTCCCTGCGGCATGCGGATACCTTCGCGCACGGCGCGATGAAGGTCAAGCCGGGGGAATGCGAGGCGTATCCCGTGAGTAATCCAACTGCGGCGTCGCGGAGCTCCGCCCTCCAAAGCTTTTCCGGTTGGAGGGTCGAGCTCCTGCGAGACCGGTCCGAAGGTTATTTCCCGGCGACCCGCGAGAGGAAATCGCGCGAGAGCCCGGCCAGCCGGTCCGTTTCCAGCAGGAAGCTGTCGTGGCCGTAGTCGCTGCGGATCTCGACGTAGGTGACGTCGATGCCGTTCTGGAGCAGGGCGCGGACCAGTTCCTCCGATTGCTCGGGCGGGTAGAGCCAGTCGGAGGAATAGCTAACGACCAGGAACCGCGCCGTCACTTTTTGGAAGGCGTCCGCGAGCGAGGCGTGCCCGAGGGCGAGGTCGAAGTAGTCGATGGCCTTCGTGATGAACAGGAACGAGTTGGCGTCGAACCGCTGGGTGAAGTGGTCGCCCTGGTGCTTGAGGTAGCTCTCCACGGCGAACTCCGTCGCAAAGTCGAAGCCGTATTTCTGGCGCTCCTGCAGCCGCCGCCCGAACTTCTCCCTCATGGACGTGTCGCTCAAGTATGTGATGTGCCCGACCATCCGGGCGACCGACAGGCCGTCCTTGGGCGCCTCTTCCCTGGTGTATTTCCCGCGCTTCCATTTCGGGTCGGCATAGATCGCCTGGCGCGCGACCTCGTTGAACGCGATGCTCTGCGGCGACACCTGGGCGGTGGCCGCGAGCACGATCGCGCTGCGGACGCGCGCGGGGTACGAAATGGTCCACTGCAGGGCCTGCATCCCCCCCATGCTGCCGCCGACCACCGAGAGCAGCGTTTCGATGCCGAGGCGATCCAGGAGGAGCCGCTGTGCCTCCACCATGTCGGCGACGGTCACCACGGGAAACTCCAGGGCATACGGTTGGCCGGTCTTGGGATTGATCGAGGAGGGGCCGGTGCTCCCCTGGCAGCCGCCGATCACGTTCGAGCAGATGAAGAAGTACTTGTCCGTGTCGAAGGCCCGGCCGGGCCCGACGGCGTTGTCCCACCAGCCGGGCTTCCGGTCAGATGCCGAGTGCCGTCCGGCGACATGGGCGTCCCCGGAGAGCGCGTGCAGGATCAGGACCGCGTTGCTATGGTCCTTGTTCAGGGTGCCGTAGGTTTCATAGGCCAGCGTGAAAGGCGCGTGCAGCGTCGCCCCGCTTTGCAGTTTGAGCGGCTCCTGGAACGTCGCAAACTCCGTTTTAACGATCATCATTTCCTCTCCCGGCCAGTCGGCGAATGCACAAGGTACCAAGATTCATGGCCTGTTGCCAATTGAGAGATAAGCAAAGAATGTCATACGGTTTATTTGACATTCAGTTATCTTGATATAATCTATCGATATAATAGGGAAATTGCTACATAGGGGATTAAGATGAAAGCCTATATTAAGTGGATCGCTGCTTTGGCCGTCCTCCCTGGGGCTATACATGAGGTTGTGGCCACGAATGGGGATAACCTTGAAGGTGTCGGCACGGTTTCGGAGGCACTGGGTGGTACGGGGGTCGCGGCGCCACAGGATGGATTAACGGCGCTCGTGAACAACCCAGCGGGCCTCTCCTTTGTCCCGCGCGATGGGGACAGAGAATTGACGGTTGGCCTGACACTGTTCCATCCGACTGTGGACGCGCGCATTACGACCCCGGAGGGAACGCTGGCCGGGGGGAGCGATGATCCTGTCTCGCTGATTCCGTTCCTGGCCTACAGCCAGCCGCTGAATGACCGATGGAGCGCCGGCGTCGGCGCCTATGGCGTGTCCGGCATGGGCGTGGATTACCGCGGCAAGGGCTGGGACCTGGACGGCAATCCGGCCAACGGATTCGAGGGCGACCTGTTCTCGAAATACAGCAGCTTGAAGGTCGCGCCGGCCGTGTCCTACAAGGTGAGCGAAGCGCTCTCGCTGGGCGCGGCGGTCCACGGCAACTACAGCACGCTCGATCTCGGCCAGGACAAGACGGACGCCTTCAGCGCGGGCGCGGCCGTCGGCGCGGTCTACCGGGTCGGCCCGCTGCAGCTCGGTGCGAGTTACACGACCCCGCAGAAGTCCACGTTTGACGGCGTGTTCAATTTCGATTCCTTCACCGGCGACACCGAGGCGGACTCGCTGGCGCTCGAGCAGCCCGCCGTGTACGCGGGCGGCGTGGCCTGGCTGCCGAACGATCAATGGCTGCTGGAGCTCAATGCCAAATACCTTCCGTGGGGCGATTCCGAAGGGTACGAGGATTTCGACTGGGATAACCAGTGGGTCTTTGCCGCCGGCGCGCAGTTCAAGGCTACGGAAAAGCTGGCGCTGCGCGCGGGCTTCAACTACGCGGAGAACCCCGTGCGAGAGCACGTCGGCTTCGACCCCGCCGGCGGGACGGTCGTGCAGGGCAAGCAGGTCCCGACGCTCGGTTACGAGCTGATCCGGAACATCGGTTTCCCGGCGATCGTGGAGTCGCATCTCACCCTGGGCTTCGGCTACCGGCTGACCGGGCGGCTGACGCTGAACGCGGCGTACGCGCACGTCTTTGAGAAGGATATCCGCAGCGTGTCCGCCGGCGATGCCATCGCGCTGGAATCCACGCTGTCCGAGGATTCGCTGGGCATCGGCCTGGCGTGGGCGTTGGATTAAGCGGCGGGTGCAAAGCGAGGAAGCCATGGCCGAGAAAAACAAGCTTTCGATCATCTGCATGAGCGGCGATTTCGACAAGGCGATCGCCGTCTTCACGCTGGCCTCGGGTGCCGCGGCAGTGAACTACGAGGTCAACGTCTTCTTCACGTTCTGGGGCCTGAACAACATCAAGAAGAAGACCGGGCGGAGTTTCATCGGGAAGGGGCTGCTGGCGCGCGCGTTCAACTTCCTGCTGGGCGGGCGGCGGAACCTGCCGTTGAGCCGGCTGAACTTCGCGGGTGCGAGCCCGCGGCTGATGAACGGCCTGATGAAAAGTCGCAACGTGGCGACCCTGGAGGAGCTGTTCCGGGCCTCGATCGAGCTCGGCGTGAATCTCTACGCCTGCGAAATGGCCATGCAGGTGCTCGGGCTGACGAAAGACGACTTCATTCCCGAGGTCAAGCAGGTGCTCGGCGTCGCCACGTTCCTTGACTTGTCGCGCGGAGGGCAGACCTTGTTCATATGAGCACGTTCACGCTGGATATCACGCGGGACCACTGCCCGATGACCTTCGTTAAGGCGAAACTCCAGTTGGAGCGGATGGCCGTGGGCGATGTGCTGGAGATCCTGTTGAAGGAAGGGGAGCCGCTGCAGAACGTCCCGCGGACCTGCCGGGAACAGGGCTTCAAGGTCCTGGAGGTCGCCCGTGTGCGGGACGACGTGCACAAGGTTGTGGTGAAAAAATAGGAGGCGGGCCATTTCAACCGGATCGCAGCACCTGGATACGCTGCTGGTTCATGGCGGCCTGGAGCCGGGCCCGGCCGGCGCGACGGTTCCGCCCGTCGTGCAATCCGCCGCGTTTGCCCATGGCACGGCGGAGGAATTGGAGGATATCTTCCGCGGCCGCGCCGCGGGCAAGGTCTATACCCGGCTAGCCAATCCGACCACGGAGGCGCTGGAGAAACGGCTGGCCGCGCTGGAAGGCGGCGGCGCGGTTATCGCCGCCGCGTCGGGCATGGCCGCCATCACGACGGCCGTGTTGACCATCCTGCGCGCCGGCGACGAGATCCTGTCATCCTCGTCGCTTTTCGGCGGCACGTTTTCCCTGTTCCGGGACACGCTTTCCCACTACGGCATCACGGCACGCTTCGTGGACCCGTGCGACCCGGACGGTTTCCGCGCGGCGATCCACGAACGGACGCGCCTGCTGTTCGTCGAGACGATCGGCAATCCGAAGCTCGACGTGCCGGATATCCCCGCGCTGGCCGCGATCGCCCATGAAGCGGGGCTTCCGCTGCTGGCCGACACGACGGTCACCACGCCGTACCTCGCCGGCGGCGCGCGGCTCGGAGCCGATATCCTTGTGTGCTCCACCACCAAGTACATCAACGGGACCGGCGCGACCCTGGGCGGCGCGACCCTGGGCGGCGCGATCGTGGACCGCGGGGTCTTCGACTGGAACAACCCGAACTTCCCGCACTTCAACGAGTTTCACCGCAAGTTCCGCGAGTTCGCGTTCACCGCCCGCGCGCGCAAGCTGGTGCACAAGGATCTCGGGGCCTGCCCGGCGCCGTTCAACTCGTTCCTCCTCGCCGAGGGGCTCCAGACGCTTGGGCTGCGCATGGAGCGGCACTGCGCGAACGCGTTGGCGCTGGCCCGGTTTCTCAAGGGCCACCCGCGCGTCGCGCGGGTGAACTATCCGGGGCTGGAGGACTCGCCGCATCACACCGTGGCCTCCCGGCTCTATGGGGGGCGCTACGGTGGACTGGTCACCTTCGGCGTCGGGGACCGGGCCGCGGCCTTCCGGGTGATCAACCGGCTCCGCCTGGCCAGGATCGCCGCCAACATCGGCGACGCCAAGACGCTTGTGCTCCACCCGGCCAGCACGATCTGCGCGGAATACACGGCGGAGGAAAGGGCAAGGCTGGGCGCCGCGGAAGACCTGGTCCGGGTATCGGCCGGCATCGAGGATCCCCGCGACATCATCGAGGACTTCCGAAGCGCCTTGGAAGCGTGATATAAAGGAAAACCCATGACCATCACGGTAAACGGGAAAACGACCGAGGTACCGGACAACCCCGCGCGGACGGTCGATTCGCTGCTGGAGGAGTTGAACGTGACCGACCGGCTGTACGTCAGCGTGGAGTTGAACGGCGATATCCTGGACCGTGCGGCCCACGGGGCCACGCCGGTTCGGGCGGGGGACGCGATCGAGTTCCTGTACTTCATGGGCGGAGGAAGCGCGGCATGCTGACGGAAAGCCAGGTGGAGCGGTATTCCCGGCACATCCTGCTCAAGGACGTGGGCGGGGTGGGGCAGCAGAAGCTGCTGGACGGCCGCGTGCTGATCATCGGCGCGGGCGGCCTGGGTTCGCCCGCGGCGCTCTACCTTGCCGCCGCCGGCGTCGGCACGATCGGGATCACGGACGCGGACGCGGTGGACGTGACGAACCTGCAGCGGCAGGTCATCCACTTCACGCCGGACGTGGGCAAGCCGAAGACGCAGTCCGCGGCGGAGAAAATGCGCGCGATCAACCCGGACGTCACGGTCATCCCCATCCAGGAGTGGATCGGCGCCGCGAACATCGCGCGGCTCGTCGCCGGCTACGATTTTGTGATCGATGCTACGGATAACTTCGCGTCGAAGTTCCTGATCAACGACGCCTGCGTGCTGGGAGGCAAGGCGTATTCCCACGGCGGCGTGCTCCGGTTCGACGGGCAGACCCTCACGGTCAAGCCCCGGGAGTCGGCCTGCTATCGCTGCCTGTTCCCGAAGCCGCCGCCGCGGGACGCCATCCCGACCTGTGCGCAGGCGGGGGTGCTGGGCGTGCTTCCGGGCGTGCTGGGCCTGATCCAGGCGACGGAGGCGATCAAGTTCCTGCTGGGGCTGGGCGACCTGCTGACCGGCCGGCTGCTGACCTACAACGCGCTCGCGATGCGGTTCCGCGAGGTGCCCGTGAAGCGCAACCCGCGCTGCCCGGTCTGCGGCGACGCGCCGACCATCACCGAAGTGCGCGACGAACCCGGCGCCCTGAACGTTTGCGATACGGAGCCGTCCTGATGCTGACCATCCCGCGCGCGATTCATGACGCGATGGTGGCGCATGCCCGACGCGACTTTCCCCTCGAAGCCTGCGGGATTCTCGGCGGGAAGGCCGGGGTGGTGAGCGAGCACTACCCGATGGCCAATACCGACCGGAGCCGGGAGCATTTCATGATGGAGCCCCGGGAGCAGTTTGCCGTGGCCAAGGACCTGCGGGCCAAGGGGAAGGACATGCTCGCGATTTACCATTCCCATCCGGACACCCCGGCCCGGCCGTCCGCGGAGGACATCCGCCTGGCCCTGACGCCCGGCGTTTCGTACGTGATCATTTCCCTGGCCGGTGAGACCCCGGATGTGAAATCGTTTCGCATCGAGCGCGGCTCCGCCGCTGGTGAAGAGATCATTCTCGCCGACTCGTAAGCCCCGCGGCCCCGCAAAGGAGTTGTATTTTCTCGACTTCCCCGGGGGCATTCTTTATGAATTCCCTCTCTTTTCGAAGACGGATGGAAGATCATGGCGGGGACTGCCTGCGGGGTTCCCGGGGAGAGGAGCATCATGGCCGAAGAACTTCAGCATCTGATCGACCGAATCCAGAAGGAGGGCGTGGAGAAGGCCGACGCCCAGGCGGCGAAGATCATCGCGCAGGCCAAGGAAAAGGCCGCCGCCCATGTGCGGGAGGCCGAAGAGAAGGGCAAAACGCTGGTGGCCAAGGGCGAAAAGGACGCCCAGGCCTTCATGGAGCGCAGCATCCGCAGCCTCGAGCAGGCCGCCCGCGATCTCCTGATCACCGTCGGCCAGGGCGTGGAGAACATTTTGAGCGACCTGGTCGCCGAATCCGTGGACAAGGCGCTGACGATCCAGGTCCTCGAGCAGATGCTCGTCAAGATGGCCGAGTCCTACGCCGCCCGCGGCGGCGAGGAGAGCCGGATCGAACTGCTGGTGAACGAAAAGGACCAGCAGGAGATCGTCAAGTTCTTCGGCGACCGCTACAAGGAGCAACTGGTCCGCGGGGTCAAGCTCCACGTGGACAACGACATCTTCAAGGGCTTCAAGGTCTCCTTCGCGGACGGGCGCGTGCAGCACGACTTCACCCGTGAGGCCATCGCCGAGTCGCTGGTCAACTTCCTCCGGCCGCAGTTGGCCGAGATCGTCCACCGCGTGGCGCGGGAAGGCTCGCAAACGGACAAGGGATAAGCCGGCGTGAAGCCCTATTACCTGGTCGCGAGTCTGCCGACGCTGGTCCTGGGGGATCCGCTCCCCCTGGACGCCGAGGCGTTTCGCGCGGCGTGCGCGAACATGCTGGACGACTCGGAAATGGCGGAACTGACCCTGATGCTCGAAGACCGCGTGGACGAGGCCTCGTCCGGCTTCGCGAAGGCGTGGCTCAACGCGGACCGGCAGTTGCGCAATGCGGTCGCCCGCGTGCGGGCCGGGCGCCGCTCGGCCGAGGTGCGGTCCTTCCTCCGCGAGCACGAAGGCTACGACGTGGGGATCGAGAAAGCGGTTACGGACGCTTACACCCGGCCGGATCCTCTGGAGCGGGAACTGTTTCTCGACCGGTACCGCTGGCAGCGTCTGGACGATTTGGCGCGCGAGGAGCCTTTCGGGTTCGCCGCCGTGCTGGCCTATGCCTTGAAGCTGCGCCTGTCCGCGCGCTGGGCGGGCCTGAACGATGAGGCCGGCGCGGCGCGATTGACCGAGCTGTTGAAGGAATTGGATAAAACAGAGCAGAAGACCTGAACACCGAAACCTTTTGCCGCCCGGGTGGCGGAATGGCAGACGCAACGGACTTAAAATCCGTTGGCCTTAGGGCCGTGCGGGTTCGACTCCCGCCCCGGGCACCCGGATCAAGATGAACGTAAGAGAAGATGAACCACGGAGGACACGGAGGAGCACGGAGGGGGGAATAAGCTGTCTGTGTACCTCTGTGCCCTCCGTGGTTAACAACTCCTCGGGGAGATCGCCATGAGCGAGAACATCGGAAAAGTCGTCGGGGTGAACGGCAACCTGCTGACCGTCGAGTTCGACCAGCCGGTCACACAGAACGAGGTGGGCTTCGCCACGCTCGGCGACCTGAAGCTCAAGAGCGAGGTCATCCGCATCCGCGGCCGGCGCGCGGAGCTGCAGGTCTTCGAGGACACCACGGGGCTCAAAGTCGGCGATCCGGTCGAGTTCACCGGCGACCTGCTCGCGGTCGAACTCGGGCCGGGCCTGCTGACCCAGATTTACGACGGCCTCCAGAACCCGTTGCCGGCGCTGGCCGAGAAGTGCGGGTTCTTCCTCCAGCGCGGCACCTATTTGCAGTCGCTCGACCGCCAGCGGAAATGGGCGTTCACTCCGTCGGCGAAGAAGGGCGACACGGTGCAGGCCGGCGACAAGCTCGGCAGCGTGCCGGAGGGCATCTTCGAGCACCGGATCATGGTCCCGTTCGGCGTGCGAGGGAAATGCACGGTGGACGAGGTCGCCGGCGCGGGCGAGTACCGCGTCGAGGACGTCGTGGCGAAGATGAGAAACGAGCGCGGCGACGTGCTCGAGGTCCGGATGATGCAGCGCTGGCCGGTGAAGTTCCCGATCCGTGCCTACGCCGAGCGGCTCCGTCCCGTCGATCCGCTGATCACCAAGGTCCGCATCGTGGACACGTTCTTCCCGGTCGCGCGGGGCGGGACGTACTGCATCCCCGGCCCCTTCGGCGCGGGCAAGACGGTGCTCCAGCAGATCACCAGCCGCTACGCGGACGTGGACGTCGTGATCATCGCGGCGTGCGGCGAGCGCGCGGGCGAGGTGGTGGAGACCCTGCGCGAGTTCCCGGAGCTCACCGATCCGCGCACGGGGAAGAGCCTGATGGAGCGTACGCTGATCATCTGCAACACCAGCTCGATGCCGGTCGCCGCGCGCGAGGCGTCGGTGTACACCGCCGTGACGATCGCGGAGTACTACCGGCAGATGGGCCTGCACGTCCTGCTCCTGGCCGACTCGACCAGCCGGTGGGCGCAGGCGCTGCGCGAGGTCTCCGGCCGCCTGGAGGAGATCCCGGGCGAGGAGGCCTTCCCGGCCTACCTCGAATCGGTCATCGCGGCCTTCTACGAGCGCGGCGGGCTGGTGAAGCTGCGCGACGGCGGGGTGGGCTCGGTGACGATCGGCGGCACGGTCAGCCCGGCCGGCGGCAACTTCGAGGAGCCGGTGACGCAGAGCACGCTGAAGGTCGTGGGCGCGTTCCACGGCCTCTCGCGCGAGCGGTCCGACGCGCGGCGCTATCCCGCGATCCATCCCCTGGAAAGCTGGAGCAAGTACCCGAGCGTGGTGTCCGACGAGGACGTGCGCGAGGCGCGACATATCCTGCGCCAGGGCAACGAGGTCGGGCAGATGATGAAGGTCGTCGGCGAGGAGGGCACCTCGCTGGACGATTTCACGCTCTACCTGAAGGGCGAGTTCGTGGACGCCGTGTACCTCCAACAGGACGCCTACCACGCCGTGGACGCGGCGACGTCGTCCGCGCGCCAGCAGTACGTGTTCGAGCGGCTGGTGAAGATCCTGCGGACGAAGATGGCCTTCGACGATAAGGACGGCGCCCGGAAGTTCTTCCAGCAGCTGACCCAGGCGACGAAGGACTGGAACCGCGCGCCGATGCCCGGCGACGGAAAGAAGGCGGACCCGGAAGGCGAGAAGCAGTTCAAGGACCTGGAGGCCCGCATCGGCAAGATGATCGAGGAGGTCGCGGACTATGCATAAGATCTACCACCGGATCGACAAGATCGCCGGCAACGTCATCACCGTCGAGGCCACCAACGTCAGCTACCGCGAGCTGGCGCAGGTCACGTCGCGGCAGGGCACCTCGCTCGCGCAGGTGATCCGGCTGGACGGCGACCGCGTGTCGCTCCAGGTCTTCACCGGCAGCCGCGGCATCGCCACGGACGCCGAGGTGCGGTTCCTGGGCCACCCGATGCAGACGGCCTTCTCCGAGGCGCTGCTCGGCCGCGTGTTCACGGGCAGCGGCACGCCCCGGGACAAGGGGCCGCCGATCGCGGAGAACATGATCAATATCGGCGGGCCGTCCGTGAACCCGGCCAAGCGCATCATCCCGCGGCACATGGTCCGCACGGGCATCCCGATGATCGACGTGTTCAACACGCTGGTCGAGTCGCAGAAGCTGCCCGTGTTCTCCGTCGCCGGCGAGCCGTATAACCCGCTGCTCGCGCGGATCGCGCTGCAGGCCGAGGTGGACATCATCATCCTCGGCGGCATGGGCCTGAAGCACGACGACTACCTGTTTTTCCGGGACTACCTGGAGGAGCACGGCGCGCTCGCGCGGGCCGTGCTGTTCGTCCACACGGCCGCCGACCCGACGGTGGAATGCCTCATGGTGCCGGACATCAGCCTCGCCGTGGCCGAGCAGTTCGCCCTGCAGAACAAGCGCGTCCTGGTGCTGCTGACGGACATGACCAACTTCGCGGACTCGCTCAAGGAGATCGCGATCACGATGGAGCAGATCCCCTCGAACCGCGGCTACCCGGGCGACCTCTACAGCCAGCTCGCGGCGCGCTACGAGAAGGCCGTGGACTTCGACACCGCCGGCTCGATCACCGTGCTGGCCGTCACCACGATGCCCGGCGACGACGTGACGCACCCGGTGCCGGACAACACGGGCTACATCACCGAGGGCCAGTTCTACCTCCGCAACGGGCGCATCGAGCCGTTCGGCTCGTTGAGCCGCCTGAAGCAGCTCGTCAACAACAAGACCCGCGAGGACCACCGGACGATCATGAACACCATGATCCAGCTCTACGCGGGCTACAAGGAGACCCTCGAGAAGCAGGCCATGGGCTTCCGGATGAGCAACTGGGACCGCAAGCTGCTGAAGTACGGCGAGCGGTTCGAGAAGGAGCTGATGGACTTGAGCGTCAACATCCCGCTCGAAGAGGCGCTCGACCTTGGCTGGCGCATCCTGGCCGACTGCTTCGAACCGGCGGAAACCGGGATCCCGTCCAAGTTCATCGAGAAATTCTGGCCGAAGACGGCGAAGACGCAGGAAGCGGTCGAGACCGCGACGAAATAGCCGTGCCGAGAATCAAACATACCAAGAATGAGCTGAAGGCCCAGCGCGACGCGCTGAAGCGCTTCGAGCGCTATCTGCCGACGCTGCAGCTGAAGAAGCAGCAACTGCAGATGGAGGTGCGCCGGCTCGAGGGGCAGATCGAGCAGAAGAAGGCCGAGGAAGAGAAGCTCCGGGGAAGCCTGAAGACGTGGGTCCGCCTGTTCGCGGACCCGTTCCCGTTCGGCCAGCACCTGAAAGTCGCGGAGGTCCGGGCCAGCGAGGGGAACATCGCCGGCATCGCCATCCCCGTGCTCGAGGACGTGCGCTTCGATCGGAAAGTGCCCGACCTGTTCCTGACGCCCTCGTGGGTGGACGACGGGATGGACACGCTCGATCAACTGCTCCGGTTGAGCATCGAACGGCGCATCCTCGACGAGCAGCACCGGCGGCTGGCCGAGGAACTGCGCGTGACCTCGCAGCGCGTGAACCTGTTTGAAAAGGTGAAGATCCCGGAGTGCGGCGAGAATATCCGCGTGATCCGGATCTTCCTGGGTGACGAGCAGACCGCCGACGTCGTGCGCGGGAAGATCGCGAAGGGGCGCACGGTGGAGACAACATAGGATAAAGACAAATTCGATATTCGGATTTATCAGGCGATATGATCGTTAAAATGTCCAAGGTGACGGTGCTGTGCGTCGCGTCCGCGAAGGACGAGGCGCTGGACGCGCTGCGCGACGTGGGCGCGGTGCACGTCGTGCCGCTCAAGCCGCCGGCGGGCGAACTACTGGACGACGCCCGGGCGCGCCTCCAACACGTTCGCCGCGCATTGGAAATGCTCGATCGCAAGGCGCAAGGAAAGCCTTCCGGCAGGACGGCCGACGAGGTGGTCGAAGGCGTCTGGAAGCTCATCCACCGGATCAAGGAGGACGAGGACGCGCTGGTCCAGCTCCGGCACGAGGAACAGCGTCTTGCGCCGTACGGGTCCTTCGATCCCGCGGACCTGGACCGGCTGAAGGAGCAGGGGATCACGGTCCGGCTCTACCAGGCGCCACGCAGCCAGGCGATCGTCGTGCCCGACGGCGCTGTCCGGGTGCTTTTGAGCGAAGACAAGACCAATACTTTTTTTGCCCTGGTCGGGCGAGGAGATGTCCGGGTCGACGCCCAGGAGCTCAAGCGGCCGGAGCGCTCGCTCAAGGAGGTCCGGGAAGGCCTCCGCTGGTCCGAGGCGCGGCTGGAGGAATCGCGGCGGCGCCTGCAGGAGTACAGCAACGACTACGCCGTCGTGGCCCGCACGGCGGCGAAGGCCGAGGAGATCGTCGATTTTCTCGAGGCGCGCCAGGGCATGGAGGCCGGCGGGCCGGTCGCCTGGCTGCAGGGCTTCTGCCCGGAAGAGCACGTGCCCGACGTCAAGGCCGCGGCGGCGAAAAACGGATGGGGGCTGCTGGTCGGAGCGCCGACGGCCGATGACAAGGCTCCGACCCTGATTCGCAACCCGTTCTGGGTCAAGCCCATCAAGGCGGTGTTCGACTTCATCGGCGTCCTGCCGGGCTACGAGGAAATCGATATCAGTGCGGTCTTTCTTCTGTTCTTGAGCCTGTTCTTCGCCATGCTCGTCGGCGACGCGGGATACGGGCTGATCTTCCTCGGCCTCACATGGTGGGGGCGGCGCAAGTTCCCGAAGGCGCCGGGCTACCCGTTCCACCTGCTCTACATCATGAGCTTCTGCACGGTGATCTGGGGTGCGGTCACCGGGTCGTTCTTCGGCATGGGCGCCCCGCCGGCGGGGCTGGACCGACTGACCGTGGCCTGGCTCAAGGATCCGAAGAATATCATGCTGCTGTGCTTCGGCATCGGCGCCGTGCACCTGACCATTGCGCACCTGTGGAACATCAGCCGGGGCTGGAACAGCCTCAAGGCCTTGGCGCAGTTGGGGTGGATCGGCAGCACGTGGACCATGTATTTCATGGCCCGCAACCTGGTGCTGGGCCACGAGCTGCCGGGCTGGATCGGGTGGCTGTTCGTCGCCAGCGTGGTGCTGATCGTGCTCTTCATGACCGCGCCGCGGGATTTCAAGAACGAGTGGTTCAATCACGTCATGCTGCCGCTGAACCTGGTGAGCAACTTCGTGGACGTGGTCTCGTACATCCGTCTCTTCGCCGTCGGCACGGCGGGCTACGCGGTGGCTTCGTCGTTCAACAAGATGATCCTGGGCGGCGGGGTGGAGGGCGTGGTGGCCGGGCTGATCGCCGCGCTGCTGCTGTTCCTCGGGCACACGCTGAACATCATCTTGAGCGCGATGGGCGTGCTGGTGCACGGCGTGCGCCTGAACACGCTGGAATTTTCGTCGCACATCGGCATGGCCTGGACGGGCGTCCCCTACCGGCCGTTCCGGCGGATTGAATCGGCCAACAAGGAATCGTGAAAGAAAGAAGGAGACCGGAAAATGACACCTGAACTGATGATCGGCTGGGGCAAATTCGGGGCGGCGGCGGCGCTGGCGTTCGGCGCCATGGGCTCGGCGCTCGGCGCGGGCGCGGCGGGTCCGGCTGCGGTCGGCGCGTGGAAGAAGTGTTTTGCGCAGGGCAAGGCCGCGCCGTTCATCCTGGTGACCTTCATCGGGGCGCCGCTGTCGCAGACGATCTACGGCATGATCCTGATGAACAGCATCGCGGAGGCGGTGCAAACCACCCCGACGAACTTTCCCATGATGATCGCCGTGGGCATCTTCGGCGGCATCGCGATCGGGATGTCCGCCTGGTACCAGGGCGTCATCGGCGCCGCGGCCGCGGACGCGCAGGCCGAGACCGGCAAGGGCTTCGGCAACTACCTGATGGGCCTGGGCATCGCGGAAACCGTCGCCCTGCTCGTCATGGTCTTCAGCATGATGGCCATCAAGTAAGTCGCCAGGGGCCGGGGTTCAGGGGTCAGGAAGGAGCTTTCCCCTGAACCCTGAACCCTCCTCCCCACCATGATCGCCATCCTGACGCTGCTCGTGGTGGTGACCTGCTCGATGTTGATCACGCGCGTGGTGACCACGGCGCTGGTGCTGACGGGACTCTCGCACGAATCGGCGCGGTTCCAGGCGCGCTCGGCCTTCTCCGGCGTAGGCTTTACGACGAGCGAATCGGAGGCGATCGTCAGCCATCCCGTGCGCCGGCGGATCATCATGCTGGCGATGCTGTGGGGCAATATCGGGATCGCGTCGGTCCTGGCCACGGCCATCATGTCGTTCATGAGCGCCGCGCGCGCCGAGCACTGGTGGAAGCACGGCGTCCTGCTGGCCGCCGGCCTGGTCCTGCTCTGGTGGCTGGCCTCCAGCCGGCGGGTGGAGCGATGGCTGACCCGGGCCATCAGCAATGGGCTTCGCCGGTGGACCCCAGCTGGACGTCAAGGACTACGTGGCGCTGCTCCAGCTTCAGAACGGCTATGCCGTCTCCGAAATGAAGGTCGAACCGAGCGACTGGCTGGCGGGCCAGGATCTGCAGGGCGCCGCGTTGACCCGGGAGGGCGTGTTGGTCCTGGGCATCCAGAAGCCGGACGGCTCCTTCATCGGTGCCCCGCGCGGTGACAACCGCATCGAGGTGGACGACATCCTGGTCCTGTACGCGCCGATTCGCCGGCTGCAGGAACTGGACCAGCGCCGCGCCGGCCCTCCCGGCGAAGAGGCCCACGAGGAGGCCGTGGAAGAGCATCGCGAGGAGCAGGCCGAGGAAGCCGCCGGCGGTCAGGCCGTCCCGCCGTAGTGGTGGGCCTTCAGCCACGCGACCAGTTGCTTGACGCTGGCGGTGGCCAGGTTGACGCAGGTGTCGGCCCCGCCGTAGTAGATCCGCAGCGTGTCGCCGTCCGGGTCCAAAACCGTGCCGCAGGGGAAGACCACGTCTTCCACGTCCCCGATGCGCTCGTAGTCCTCCCGGGGGCCGAAGACCCACTCGTCGCCGCGGTACAGCACCTTGACGGGATCGACAAGGTCCAGCATGGCCAGGCCGATCCGGTAGAGGCAGCCGGCCGCCGTCTGCCGCACGCCGTGGTAGATCACGAGCCAGCCCTCGGGGGTCTCGATGGGCGGCGGCGAGAGGCCGATCTTGCGCGCGTCCCACCACGCCCCCTCGCGGGCGCGCAGCAGGATCTTGTGGCTGCCCCAGTGCCGCAGGTCGGGTGAAAAGGATATCCAGATATGACCCGTGCCGGCGGAGACGGGCCGGTGGATCATCGCCCAGTGGCCGCCGAACCGCCGGGGGAAAAGCGCCGCGTCCTTGTCGTCGGGCGGCAGGATCATGCCGTAATGCTCGAAGGCCCGGAAGTCCCGGGTGGTCGCCAGCGACACGCCGGGTCCGCCGGCGGAGAAGGACGTGTAGACGACCGCGTACCGCTCCAGTTCGGCGACCCAAGTCAGGCGGGGATCCTCGATGCCCCAGAGGTCCTCCGGCCGTTTCTCGCGGTCCGGCCAGAGCGTCGGATCCGGGTCCATGCGCCACGAGCCGACCCCGTCGGGCGAGCGGGCCGCGCACAGGTGGGAGAGGCCGCGCCGGTCCTCGACCCGGACGAGCAGCAGGGTCTCGCCCGTATCCTGCAGGCGCACGGCGCCGGCGTTGAAGACGGCGTTGACCGGGTACGGCCAGTCGCGGGCGGTCAGCAGCGGGTTCTCCGGGTGCCGCCGGATCAGCGCGTCGTACTCGGGATGTTCGTGCATATGTTCCGGAGTGTGAGTCATGAGGAGGTCTCCGGCCCGCGGTCGGGCTTGGGCTTCAGGTTGAGGAGCTCGTGCAGGTCGTTCATGAGGATCACGCTCAACTGCCAGACCACGGTGGATTCGGCGCCCTGGTTGCGGTTGACGCGGTCCGGGTGCAGGCCGTCGAAGCAGCCGCCGCTGTGGTAGTCGTGGAGCGAGGCCTGCAGATCGTTGCGCCCGAGGAACCAGTCGAAGGCCTTCTGCGCGGAGCGCAGCCAGCGGTCGTCGCGCGTCATGCGATAGGCCGCGAAGCACGCGTCGAGCATCGTGTACGCCTCGATGGGCTGCTGGTCAAAACGGGCCTTCTCGCGGCCGCGTTCGAACCACCCGTTCGTGCCGACCGGCACGAAATGCCCCGGCTCGGCGGTCTGGACCCGGTCCAGCCAGTCCAGCGAGCGCAGGCCCCATTCGCACATCCGGGAGTTCGGCAGCCACTGCCCCGCCTCGATGAGCGCGTGGGGGATCCGGGCATTGGCATACGTGAGCCGGTGCTCCGGCCAGGGCCAGTCGTCCGCGGCGTTCTTCTCGTACAAGTCCAGGAGCCTGGCGGCCAGGTCGTGCCGTTCGCGGCGGAAGGTCGAGGCGCCGCCGTATCGCTGGAGGTACAGTTGGATCGCCAGGATCGTGTTCGCCCAGGCGCGCGGCGAGGTGAAGGACGTGGTCGGCGGGACGGCCTGCTCGAGCAACTGCATCGCCAGGCCCCGATGCCCCTCGTTGGGCGAGTAGGCCACCACGTGCGCCAGCCCCCACAGCGCCCGCGCGTGCACGTCGTCGGTCGCCACCGGCTTGGTCCATTGCCGCTGGTAGGTCATGAAGTTGCCGAAGCGGCTGGTCTCCGTGTCGAAGGCGAACAGGAGGAACGAAAGGTAGCGCGAGGTCAGGAATTCCCAGTCCGCCACCGTGGGCTGGATCACCGACCCGCGCACGGCCACGGCCAGCGCCCGGGCCTGGTCGTCCGTGCTGTAGCCGTGGCTCGGGTCGGGCACCGTGAACTTGGCGTGCTGGAAGATGCCCACGGAGTCCGTCAGGGCCAGCAGGTGCTTCGGGTCCAGCTCGGGCAGGGTGCCGAAGCGGGTCTTGGGCGCCCGGCCGGTGGTGACGGGCCGCGGCAGGCGGCTGCGTTCCGAGCGGACCTCCTCGAAGACCTGCAGGTACTGCGCGGCGACGGCCGGCCAGATCATGGAGCGGCCGAAGGCGTAGGCGCGCTTGCGCATGGCGTGGCGCGCCGTCTCGTTGGTGAGCAGGTCGTTCAGCGTCTCCGCGACGGCGGCGGAATCCCGGAAGGGCACCAGGCGCCCGCGCTCCTCCGCCAGCATGTCCTGCGCGTACCAGTAGGGGGTCGAGACCACCGCCTTGCCCGCGCCCAGGGCATACGCCAGCGTGCCGGAGGTGATCTGCGCCTCGTTCAGGTACGGCGTGATGTAGACGTCCGCCGCGCCCAGGTATTCGCACAGCTCCTGCAGCGAGACGAAACGGTTCACGAACCGGACGTGCGGCTCGAGCCCCAGCTCGCGCACGCGCTGTTCGAGCTGCATCCGGTAGCGCTCCCCCTGGTCCCTCCTCACGTGCGGGTGCGTTGCGCCGAGCACGATGTAGAGGACCTCCGGGTGGCGGGCCACGACCGCCGGGAGCGCCTGGATCATGTACTCGATCCCCTTGCCGGGCGACATCAGCCCGAAGGTCAGCAGCACGTGGCGCCCCGCGGCGTCCATCTCGTCCTTGTAGTAGTTGGGATCGACGAACGGCACGTCCGGGATGCCGTGGTGGATCAGCCGGATCCGGTTTGCCGGTACGCGGTAGATTTCCTTCAGGTACTGCTCGGCCCGCGGGCTCATGACGATCAGCCGGTCGGAAAGCGCGCCCAACTCGTTCAGCACCTCGCGCTCCTCGGGCGAGGGCCGGGTCAGCACCGTGTGGAGCGTCGTGACGATCGGCATGCGCAGCTGCCGCAGCATGGGCAGCAGGTGCGCCCCCGCCCGGCCGCCGAAGATGCCGTACTCGTGCTGCACGCAGACCACGTCGGCCTGGCTGACGTTGATGCAGTCCGCGGCCAGGTCGTACTGTTCCCGCCGGGCCGCCTCGACCTCGAAGCGCACCCGAGGGGGATAGGCGTAGCCCTCGGTCCGGTCGTTCATGGCGACCGCGAAGCACTCGGTCCCGGGCGCCGCCGCCGCCACGGCCTCGCACAGGTCCGTCGTGAACGTCGCAATCCCGCACTTCCGCGGCAGGTAATTGCCCAGGAACGCCACGCCGGCGTTGGCTGTCGCGTTTTGCTCCATGTTGATCGGGCTCGCTGTCATCCATTCATCTATTCGTTTCGAGTTTATCCGTGAAATACCCCCGTGTCGAGTCCTTGTCGATGACGAGGCCGCCGCGAGCCTGTGCATGCGGATGCCCCGGCTTCCCAACGTTGTCCCGAACCTTGAAGTGTTCGGATTCCGGCGTGCAGGCGATAGGACAGGATCCCTCCCGAACTAGGAACCCCGAGCCTGTCTTGTGTCGGGGTGGTGGTCCACTCGACGGCCGGCACGCGGCCTATCGCACCACTGCCGGCCAGGATCCCCCCAGGCAGCCTTCGTGAAAAACGAGTGGCGGACTTCAAGATGCCCCGCCATGGCCAGGACCTTGTTGGTCGCCAGGTCAAACGGGTGCAGCGCCAGGCCGAGGCGGTCGTCTTCGATCAACAGGAACCAAAGACATCGGTCCCGGTAGTCCTTCACGAGCCCGGCCATCTCTTCAACCGCATTCATCATCTTGAAAACTTCCCGCCTGGCATGCGCCCCGACATGAAAACGCGCCTTGTACGCCGGGCGGATCGGCGGCGAGACGTTCGGGCTCGGCACCAAGATCTGCAAGTTCGAGAAGATCAAGCACGCCAAGGCGGCGGCGCCTGCGGACGTCTGCTGAACGATGCGTTGTGCGTCAGAATGATCTTACAAGAAATCCGTGCATTCCCCCGTTGACACGAAGGATTGTTGGGTTTAAAAACAAAAGAAGAAGAGGAGGTTCGTAATGGCTGGCCACGGACAAGGAAGGCGTGGCGCCGGCCGGGGGAACGAAGGTTTGTCTGGTCGCCTGACCCCTGCATTTTCTTCATCAGGCACCCCCCGCCCACGAGCAGGCTTCCGCCCCCCGAGAGTTCTTTTGTTGGTTCTGTGTTGCTTCACTGGATCGCGGCTCGGTACGCCTTCGGCCTCGGCGTTTTCGACGGAGCGGATCGACAGCCTCGCCGTCACCAACGAGTCCGTACTGGACGGGGTCATCATTGCCGCGAACGGCGCCTCGCATAACCGCGACACGTTGGATGTCCGCGTGCAAACTTACTTCAGCCGAAGCGGGTTGGATGCCCCGACCTCCTCCTATGTCGTAGTCGTCAGTCTCATGAATTCGAGCGGCGATCCGCATCCCATATACAACCAGCAGGGCGTATCGAGTAATAACTACGCAGTCTATTTCCCTGTTTCCCTGGCGATGGGGGGCTCCCGCACGGTGACGAACCACATATCGTTGCGGCCGGTCACTCGATTAGATCCCTACGACACATATTATGTAGATGTAGAGCTATACGAATGGGTCGGCAGCCCACACTTTTATACGCGTCGGGACGACGAGCAGACCACGTCGCAGATGTATTTCCACTTCAACAACACGAACCCCAATGATGCGGCGTATAACGTCATAGCGGCGCTGATGGGATGCACCGTGGCCCGCGCATACGCGGTGAAAACCGCTCCCCTGAAAACGGCTTACATCGTGAACGTGCCGTACACCCTTCTGCGATTCGACGCTTTCAGCGCAGGGCCTTCCTCCACGAACATCCCCGTGGACTTCGACGCGGAACTGGTGGATGCCGCTGCTCCGGAGACGCCGATCCCCCTCAAGTCGGTCACTCATTTGTATCCCACGCGCGAGATGTTCGCGTATGACGCGGTAGCCCCTGTCCCGGATCCGTACCAGTCGTTCTTTTTTGACGATTCCCTGTTGATTGAGCCCGCGGATGGCGTGCAACTGGATTCGGTCGCCGCCCAATACGTCGTGAAAGTGCGGATCAAACATCGGGATTCCGCCGCAACGAACTATACCCCCGGGAATCTGAAGTCCACGGTGGCCCAGAATCTGCTGCACTTCAATGGCGCCTTGCGGTTCGGGGCCGTGACCGCCATCATGACCAACATCACGAATCATCCGGCCTGGGAGGGCTTGGTCGGCGGAAGCGTGGCCACCCGGGTCAGCCTGGGAACGGGTGGGGCGTACATTTCCGGTTTTCCCCAGCATGAGGTAAGCAGCAGCGGATCGCTGGACGTTCTCCTCGATACCAATGGCATCGCCACGGTGATCGGCGGGGTCGCCACGGTCGGCGCGCCCGTCCCGGACACCGGCGCGGTAGCAAACGTGCGGTTCAGCAGGACCAACATCGTGCTGAATGCGTCGGGGGCTTCAGCGGAGGTCAAGGTTATCCTTCCCGCCGGCATGGGATGGGCCACGAACGCTTCCAGCAAAACCGCCAATCCGTTTCTAACTTTTCCCGGGATCCCGCTGGACGCGAGCCTGCGGCCCAACGTCAACGCTGTTGTCAATGAGACTCGCTATTACAGTGAAGAAACCAAGCCGCTGTTGTTTGAATCCGCTTGGATGGTTTGGACTCCCTCGACAGGACGCTTTGAGCTGCATAATCCCGTTGCTCATTATGTTCGGACTCAAGAGATTCATCAGGTGGAGCAGAACTTCCCGCCGGTTGTGGACACGCGATCGCGGCTCTCCAACGAGCTCCTTTACCGGTCCGCCGGTGTGAAGGCGGGGACCAAGGTGGTTATTTCACCCCGCGCCAACGGAAGCGCCCAGTTGGAGGCTGAACTAACCCTGGGCGCGTCGGAGTTCGCAGCTCACTTTCCTTTGGGGGGCGTGCGATGGAGTCACGTTGAGGCCAGTGAACTCATCATATCCAATAGCCTGATCAATCCGCAGCGGAGCCTGTTGAAGGGATGCACCAGCGTCGTGGTCTATTGCGAGCAAGGTTGCGGCGCCCAGCAGGACTGTTCGGGCGGCGCGGGGTTTGCCTACTTGAAAGTCAATCCGACGGGAGCGATCCTCCGCTTCACTGCCGATGGGGGCCTTTGGGGCTCCGGCGCGTTCACGCATCACTTGTCCACCAATAAGACGCTGTCGTGGGGCGCCAGCGCGGACGGACAGTTCGCCCACAGCGTTGGGAACTTCACCAATGCCAATTTCTTTATGCCGGGCCATTTTCTGGGCAGCCAGGCCGGCTCTATCCCCATCCCTTCGAGGCCTGCCGCCATGTTGCTCGAAGGGGTCCTGACCAACAACCTGGCCTCCTTCGAACGATACGGATCGGCGGCCTACACCAACGGGTTGGGCGATTATGCCGGGGTCAATTTGCGCATGACCAATCACCCCTTGGCCCGCGCGCGCAGCCGCATCGGGGGCGTCCTGGTTTCGTCCTATCCCCTGACGACCCGTTCAAAGTATTACGCCCGTCAGTCCGGGGTCAACGGGATCCACGAGGACGTTCCCGGGGGATTTCCCGGCGGTCTGACCATTTACGGCTATCCCTTCACGTTCTCGAAGTTCGGGCTTTCCTACCTTTCCGGCGACACGCATGATTCCCGCACGCAGGGGAATGTGGTTCTTCCTTATCCTTCCGGATTCACCCAGGAGTTCTCCAGGCTGAAACTCACCTGTGTGGGCGACTTGAGCAACGCGGAGGTTCCCGCGGGAAGCCCGGACAAGCTTCTGCAGTACTGGAATGCGAAGATCAAGCCGCTGGGACTGCTTTTCAAGCGCAACGACAACGGGAATTGCAATCCCGGCACAGGCAGTCTGGCCATGCCCGTTGTCACGCATGTGGCGCACATCAGCGAGCCCTTGGTCGGCGTCCTCGGCTTCGAACCCGGCGGGGATCTTATCTCGGCGGCCGCCGGCATCGCGGCCTTGGATTCGCGGTTGAGCGCGCCGAATGCGATCCGCCTGGCTGGGCCGACCAACAAGCCGTATTCCTTCACCTGTGTCAGCAAGGCCTACTTCAACGATTACAGTCTTGCTGCCGCCGGGGACAAGGATCCCGGCGAAGGCTATGTGAGCCTCGCCGGCTCGATGGATCTCCCCTTCTTCGATAATGCGCTCGTTCACCTGCACACGAGCGCGGACACCAACAGCATCACGGCGCCGGTCTACCTGGCGGGAGGATGGCCCCAATACGGGTGGAAGGAGGGGGATGACTCGTTTTTCAACTCGGCCACGTTCGATTCAACCAACCGCGGCGCGCCGGCCTCCGCCAGCTTGAACGGCTATCGTGTAGCGGAAGAGCAGTTCCGTCCCCGAGCCAAAAAAGCCTGGATCCCGGGCATCACCTTTGATTTCCCCCTGCGCTGGAACAGCGCCTCGCGCGTGTTCAAGTCGTACGAGCCCACCGCCATGGACTTGGCGGTGGTGGAGGCGCAGGGCCGCGTCGGATTCATGACGCCGACGGACACCAAGATCAGCTTCACCAGCCAGACCAACGAGCCGTCCTGGTATGTCAGCACGATCGACGCCTGTCTTCAGAAGGACATCGCCCATAACGAGGACGAGGCCGCCGATTTCTTCGAGTGTCTGGGCAGCAACGTCGTCAGGGCCATCAACATGGGACGGGAGGACCTGGCCTACGCGCTTTCGGATAATCCGGCCAAGCTGTTCGACCAGGCCTTGTCCGACCTGCTCCGGCCCGTGATGCTAAACCTTGCGGGCCAGTTGCGTAGCCCGGCCAACTACGATGCGGCCAAGTGGAACACCCTGGTCGCCCAGTATGTATCGGGCGGTCCGGGCGCGCCAGCGGCGAATGTGCGCGCCAGGCTTCCTCTCCTGATCAACAATCCCGATCCGGCGACGACGGGCCTGGTGGAACGGTTGGATTGGGTGCTTCGGCGTGTGGGCTGGCTCACGGATGCCATGGCGCGTCAGGTCCGATATGATCCGCTAACCGGGGCCAGCCTAGCGTCGCCGGAAAACGGCATCCTGTACGAAGACCCCCAGGGCGCCATGCTGCTAGCCGACTACTTGCTCCAATTCATGGAGGATTGGGAATGGCTCCATGATTTGTTTGCCCTGGTGGCGCAGGCCGGATTACAGGGCAAGGTCGAAACCCTGCTGGAGGTCAAAGAAATGGCCTTCGCGGGCCTGCGCGGGCATTTCGCCGGCTTGAGCAACCAGGTTGAGCAAACCCGAACTCGGCTGGAGGGGGGCGGAGAAATCAACGAGGAACTGCAAGCCGCCTTACCGTCGGATGTCGTTGCCGCCATAACCGATGCGGCGCGGAATGCGCTTACTGATTACCTGTTGAAGGACGTATATCCGACGTACATGGCGGCGGATTGGACGGATCAGCGCCTGGCCGACGCCATGCTGGCGCATGTGCAAAGAGCCTTCCACGCGTCTTCGGCGGCCGCCGGCATTCAGGCCTCCTTGCGTCGCCATTTCTACGACTTGAATGCCGCGGTGGAGCATGACTGCGGGGCGGTCTTCCAGGAACTCAACGACGTCATCTTTGAAGTGGTCTCCGACCTGCTGGAAATGGCCGACGAGCAACTGAAGAAGTTCCTGGGCGATAAGTCCAGTTACGGTTCTGCCAACCAGTTGAGCGGCTATGCCGACATCAAGGACGACTCCCTGCATGAACTGCGCATTGACGGCCAGTACCAACTCGGGTTGATCAACATCTTCGATCTGAAGTTCAAAGGCTACCTGCTGATCAAGGCGCTGCAATCCGAGGGCGAGCAGGGCGGGACCGCGTGCCCCTATCCCGGCGGCAAAGCCATGGAGGTCACGCTGGTCGCTGAAGACGTCTCCATGCCGTTGCCGGGCAAGGATGTCAAGGCCACGGTGAACACGCATTTCACGTTTGCTCCGGATCCTTTCGAACCCCTCGGCCTGTCCGGGGGATTCAAGCTGACATCCGGCAAGATCCTCTTGCCGCCCATGGAGATCGGCGCCTTGAATGCCTCGCTGGCCTTTGGCCAGGAAGAAAATTATCTGGCAGGTAAATTCGAAGGCAAGACAACCGGGGACGATGTTTCGATCGCAGGCGGGCTGTTTGCGGGCCGTGCCTGCTCGCTTGAGCCGCTGAAGCAAGTGGATGAGGACGTGGCCGCGATAGTAAAAGCGGCGCCTTTCTTTGGAATTTATGCGTACGGTGAGGGCACCTTCCCCGTGATTCCCCTGTATATTGCCGATCTCTACGCCGGATTCGGCTGCGGCTTCCTGTTTCTTGACAACATGTTCGGCCAGACCCTGCTCATGAGGGCCAAGGCGAAGATATTGCGGATTGTTACCGTAACGGGCGAAATCAAGCTGGTGGCCGCCAAGGGGTACACGTTCAGCCTGGATGATGTCTCTTTCCTGGGCCGGGGCAAGATCATAGGGTGCATTGATTTGTGGCTGACGGAGGTTTGCGGGCATCTGGCCATGACGCTTACGTATCTTAACGGCGATTGGGATCTTTCCGATCCGGATATCGGCTATGGGAAATAACGCATCATGAAGATGGCGCGGCATACAAACCGTTTGCTTTCCTTGGCGGTCGCTTTAAGCCTCGGGGTACTGCTGCTGCCGCGCATTGCTGCGATTGGCGCAGACGATATGCTCGGCCCCCTGTTGTTCACCGTTGGCACGACCTGCCGCGATGCAGGGGGGCAGGATTGGGCCTTCGTGGCCTGGAAAGGAACCGAGGCGTCCCTGCTGCGGGACCGCGCGGTAGCTGTCTATGCCAAGCCGGGGGCTGCCGGGGCTGCCGCGCCATATGAACTGGCCGGTATCGCGCAACTGGCCCGCGACACGCACACCATCAACCTGCTGTTGAACCGGGCCGTGGCCCTGGGCGATGACCTGGCCCTTCTGGAGGAACATGTCGATACCTTGTTCGAGAAAATCATTCCGGACGAGTCTCTGTCGCTGGAGGAAAAACTGGCGACGGTCCTGAATGCGGCGGGCGACGACCCGGGGGTTTACGAAACGTTGATGCTTTCAGCCATTCGCCATCCGTCCCTCGCGCTGTGCTTGGGACAGGCTTTTGCCGTGATGATGAGTTTTCCCCAGATGACGTTTGAGGCTCGGGAAACGACCCTGCCCGCGGCGGACCCGGGCGCGGTCCTGGGCCGCGTGACGGTGGAAGCCGGGCAGCCCGTAGTGCTGCCGCCGCCCCAGGCCGTGGTTGAGGTGCCCGATCCATCTCCGCAAGGCCATCTGAACGTACGGTTGCGGTGGTCCATGTCGCCCGACTTGCGACGCCTTGCCCTGCTGCACATGGGGTTCAACGTGTATCGTATGACGCAGGCCTTTGCCGAGGACCCCTTGCGAAGGTACCACATCAACCGGCCTTCGGGACCGGCCTTGAGCGCCTTGGCGGAAGCGGAGCCCGACGTCGTCCTCGCCAACGAGGCCCCCGTGTATCCGCCCGCCGGCGGCTCTCCCGATGAGCCCTGCTTCATTGATGACAACGGCGCGCTGGGCGAGCCATTCCATAACGGCGATGTCTATTACTACTTCGTGACTGCGCGCGATGTGCTTGGACGAGACGGCGCGTGCTGGGACGCCTGCCGCGTCACCATCTGTGACCGTATGCCGCCTCCGGTCCCCGGTGGCGTGGAGGTGAAGAATATCTACACGTATGAAGGCGGCGAGCGCCGGCAGGCCCTGGAGGTGAGCTGGAGTCCCAACGAGAACTTGCCCGGCGACACCACCACCGCCTATGTCGTGTACCGGTGGACCAATTTCGCGGACATTGCCGCGCACGGCGGCAACCCGGCGTACGCGCACGATCCCCCGTCCGATCTGATCCCTCACGACGGCGAGGTGGAGAAACTGGGCTTCGTGGACACGCGCTATACCGACGAGGATGTCAACCGCGCGTTCTGGTACACCGTTCGGGCCGTGGACGACAGTGCCTGTGACGGCGGCAATTACTCCGGCAACAGCACGCCGGTCCGCGGAGTGTATCGCGATTGGATTGGTCCCGCCGCGCCCTCGGGAGGAGTGTTGATCCAATGCGCCGAGCCGCGGGTCAGGACGGCGGGCGTGGAGACCCCGTCGGCGATAGGCGACGCATCCTGGTCCGTGGCGTGCGAACGTCTCGATCCCGGCATCCTCTGGGCGGAGTTCAGTTATGCCGAGGGGCTCGACGCTCCCCGGGAAAACGCCACCAACTTCCTGGGTCGTTACTATTTCCCTGGTGCATCGAACCGGGTCGCTACGGTGGATCTCATATGGCCCGATATAATCAATTATATCACGGTATTCTGCAGGGCTGGGGCTGAAGGCGACCGAGAAAGTTTATACGCTCCGGGCGTCAATCTCGCATCCTCTTCGATGGCCTGGTTTGACAGCCGGGTGACCTTCACCGCGCTGACCTATTACGCCCGCGGCGTGGCGGGGGCCGATTGCGATACACACATGCCCGTCAAGGCGGGACAGGATGAGATCGAGCCGATCGGTGGCTTCATTCAAGGGGGCCCTGACGCCCGTTCGTACCGCCTGTACCGCACCATCAACGGGGGGGAATACCAACTGATCAAGGCGACGAATTTCATTAACTATGCCGAATGGCTAGATGAAACTTGGGGTATTGTTCAGGTCAATGCCTACATCTGTTACTATGCCCAGGTCTTTGACGAGCATGGAAATCCCAGCCCGATGGTGGAACTCGGTTGCTTCTACCATCCCGGAATGGTCAACCTCAACCTGCTCAAGTTCACGCCCAGTCTGCCGACGCCCTTGCTTTTCCCGATCCAGGCGGCGGAGGACAACGGCAAGCCCCAGATGCTGATCAACTGGTTTTGCCCGCCCGCCGGGGTGGAACGTTTTGAAATATCAGCGGCCACCACGCCGGGCGCCGCTCCCCGGTCTCTTTCCCCGCAGGTTTCCAGCAACCTGCTGCCGCCCAATACGATCATGAGCCTACCCGGCCCGTTTGGCAAAGTGTTCACGCTGGGTTTCGGCAAGTATCGGACGCCGACCCTCGGGGTGGGTTTCGGACAACCCGGCGACGCGGCGTACTCTCTCCTCGTGGATGTGATTACCGGCATGACCTACACGATATCCGTAAAAGCCATCGGTCCGTCCGGCCGATTTGAGAGTCTGCCCAGTGCGGCCGAACGCTTCCGATGGAATCCGGTCGCCTCGCCGAACCTCCCCGAGGTGCCCTGGCCCGCCCGCGGCCTGCCGCCCGTGATGACGCCATCTAACGCGTCTTTGGCGCCGGTGTTCTTCTATAAAGGGCATCAGGTTTCGGAGGTGCTGGGGACGGATCAAGTCGGCATTAGAATAGGCTGGGTCACGAATTCAAGTGATGACGCATCTGATACCCTTCCTGGAACAAATCGGCCGCCGGCGGATCATCTATTCCCAGAGATGAGATTGTCGTCGAGCGCATTGGCCCCATTTGTTCTCTATCGCTACCAAGTTACGAACGGGCTATTTCCTCAGGTTTCCGGAGATGTCATCCAAGTCTCTCCTTTGATTAATCAGATTGCTTTTGCCCGGGAAGTTGACCCCTTTCTGGGTCCGATTCTCAGAATCTGCGATCCATTCGTTCGTGTGCTTTTCCACGAGGGGGCTGGAGACCCGGACTACGATATTGTGGCCATGGACACCCAGCCGGTGATCCAGGGGGCGAGTTACCGCTACATCATTCTCCAGTTTGACGAGCAAGGTGAAATTTACCGGTGCTTGCTCACGAGCCAAATCAATGTACCCGAAAATCCATAGGCGCACGGGACTGGTCCTGGCGCTGGCCCTGCTGTTGGCCGCCCTTCCGGCCGAAGGAGCGTTGGTCTATCAGACGCCCAGTGAATTCATGACGGTGGGTGATTTCGACGGCAACGGGTTGCAGGACGTGGCGGTGGTGGACCGCGCCTCGGGCGCGTATCGCCTGGCTTACCAGGCGCCCGCCGGGGTATTGACCTGGGCCGCGGCGCGGGCCGCCGGGCTGGATGACGTGACAGGCGTGACGGTCGGCCGGCTGCTTTCCACCGCCCGCGATGCGCTGGCCTTCACCGCGCCGGCGCTCAACCGCGTCCACATCATGGATGACGCCGAGCCCGGTTCATCCGGCTCACCGTTGCCGGTCAACCCCGCCGGAGTCGCGCCCACCGACGTGCTGGCGCTCGATATCGGCGGGGCCGGCAATACCGCGCTGGATGACCTGATCGTGGCCAGCGAATATGACGCCGCATATTGTCCGCTGGATGAATACCGAAATACCGGCGGCGTCTTTTCCTACCTGTTGAGGGCTTGGGAGCACGGCCTGGTGCACGACATGCAGTCGGTTCTCGTTCGCGCCGGTGAGGCGGAGGCGGCGGTGTTGACCAGCCGCCTTTCCGGCCAGACCTATGTGCGCGCGTACTGCGTGACCAATGGGAATCCTGAACTGATATTGGAGAATGCCCTTGATTTCGAGGATGGCCTGATCCTGTTTGGCCATTTCGGTGCCTCCGCTTTGCCCAAAGGCGTGGCCTACGAGCCCGGGCAGGCGGCTCTTGTCCTCTTCAACTGGATCGAATCTGGGGGCCCTTTGCCGTTCACTCTTGTCCAAATGCAGATCGTACCGATGGGCTCTCCGGTGGCCGGCGTTTTTCTCATCCCCGAGCGCAGCCATGTGTGCGTGCTCTATGAGAACGGCCAGGCGAACATCTATCAGCTGAACGACATTTTTACTTTCACGCTCGTTCAGGCCGTGCCCTCGCCCGGGGCGGGTCTCTATATCACCGGCGTGGTGCCCCTTCCGGGGCAGGACATGATGTTGCTTAGCGGTTCCGAGGCGGGCGGGCCTTCCACACACCACTCCATCCTGCGCTGGAACGGATACAGCTACCAGGCCCTGGGCGGCGGATCGCTGCCCGTTCTTTCCGGCGCCGCGGGCCGGGCCAACGTGTTTCTCTTCCATGAAGAGCCCTTTGTTTCTTCCGATCCTCAAAGCCTCGCGGTCCTGCGCGCCGACGATTGGAGCATCGCCGTGACCCTGTCGCCGTGGCCCGAGCAAGTCTATGCCACGGTGGAACAGGATGCCGGGCCGCCGGATGGCCTGGGCAATCCCATCGTTAAGAACCTGGGCTATGCGCCGGCGGGGGCCGAGTATAGCCTGGTCAACCAGTATCATCCTTCCATCTCTCTCTGGTCCCAGGAGCCGGCGGCCGGGATCGTGGAGGCGACGGTACAGGCTTCGCCGCCCGGCGGCCTCAACAACCAGCCGGTCACGGTTCATTTGTCGGCCGATCCTTCGCATTTCAATGTTTACTACCGTTATGGATCCCGTGAAACCTGGCGCCTGTTTCTTCAAGACCTCGTGTTGTTTGAGGAAACCGACCTTCAATGCTTTGCCCACGAAGTGGCCAGCGGGGCGCGAAGCCCGATCAGGACGTTTGCCTACAGATTCATGGAGACGCCCGGCGCGATGGACTCCGACGGCGACGGGGTTCCGGACTATGTGGAGATTGCCCGCGGCCTCGATCCGATCGCAAGCGGCCCGGATGGGGACGGGGACGGCCTTAGCGACTTGGATGAACTGCTTCTGGACACCGATCCTGCCAAGGTGGATACCGACGGGGATACGTTCTCGGACTATGACGAGATCCGCTATGGAACGGATCCGAAAAATGCCGCGTCCAAACCCCCGCCGGGCGCCACGATTCCTGCGGGCACGGAGCGATATGGACAGCGGTTGGCCTTTGACCTCATTGCCACGCCGCGGCCTTATGATGCCTTCGGCGGCGTTACCAGCCTTGCCGAGACGGGGGCATGGGTCTACGCGCACACCTTGACTGGGCCTTGGTTGGTCCAAAGCCCAGCGCTGATGCTCGGCGGGACCGGCGTAACCAATCCTGCCGCCCGGCTGTCGTTCACCGGCGAAGACCTGTCGCCGGGCTTCGTCGCGGTGGCGACGGAAAATTGCTTCCCGATCAGCACGGCCTACCCCGACAAGAATCTCGGGCGGGAAATAGTCAGGCTCGTGCCCCGGCCGGACCATCGCCCGCCGGACGTCCCTTGTGTCTACGGCGGGGGAAGTCTTGCCGTGGAAGCGTCCAACTGGGTGGCCTCGGCCAGCAATGCCTATGCCGGCTTGCAAACCCCACGAGTGACAACCTCTTTGGGGATTATAGATACCCTCGTCACGCTCCTGATGGAGCGGAAAATCGGCGACATTCTTTTCTCGCGTGGAGAGATGGCGGATCCAAGGATATCGCTCCTTTCGTTCCGTGTGAACGATGCGGATGCGATTGTCCCGACCGTCTCGCAGTTAAGGAATATTGAGAAGGCCACAAATGACGGTCGGCCGGCGTATCGTCTTTCCGCCATGCATGACGCGCTTCACGCGTATGTTTATGGAGCCTCGGATACCGACAAGCTCAATTTGCGGCGCGTCGTTCAACGAGTGTACAGGGCCAGCTCTCTCTCCAACATGCCGCCTCCTGCAGCCACCACTTTGCTTCCCGTAGATGCGATTCGCGCATTCCTGATTAATAGCAACCTGCCGTCGTTCTACTCCAATTCGGCGACCATGTCACCGAGCGCCATGGAGAGCGCCCTGCGCGCGGTTTCCAACGCCTTGGCCGCCGTGCCGGAACGGCCCATGGTAACATTGCTTTTGGAAATACGGGACGACTCGTTTTCCGGCGGCTGCACTGTCCTTTATGATGTTGATTTCGGCGAGGCCTACAGCCTCTTCACCGCGGAGGAAAGGCCCTTCCAGTTTCCCGGCGTACTGGAAATCACCCCGCACAGTGTCGTTCAGGTCCGGGTGTACCTGGATTCCACCGCGACGCCATGCAAAGGCGCGGCCGTCGAGGTGGACCGTATCCTGCTGATGTGGGTGCCGGAGCCGACGGCTGGCGACGCCGACGGCAACCTGCTGCCGGACGACTTTGAACGGCTGGTGTGGGGCGGGACAGGCCAGGATCCTTTTGCCGACGACGATGGCGACGGTTATCCCAACCTGCAGGAAATGTTGGAGGGCACGGACCCGCGCCGTTCCTCTTCCTTCCCGGGGGTTCCTCCGGCCGGCCTCGCCATACCGGAAGTGAGCAGCCAGACCCTGGCGCAGGGAACCTTCTCTTTCGTGTGCCCGTGGCCGACCGAATACCAGTCGGCGTTTGTCTTTGCCCTGGATGCCTCCGGCGATCTACGCGGCGGCTTTAGCCCCAGCGGGATCCCGCCCTCCTATGAGAATGATGCTGTTACATTTAGCGTGCTGGCCTCAACGCCCGGTGATCGCAGGTTCTATCGCATTCGTATGTCGTTGAAATAGCAAGGCGCCTTGTCGGCCTGGAGCGGAGGGAGTTCGACGAAAGAGAAATAGGGCCGCTCGGGAAGGTCGTGCGGGGCGCAGAAAGAAGACCCGACATGAGCAGACATCGCTGCAGGGGACGCGCGGGAAGAAACGCAACAACGGGAATAGTCCTGGCGAGTCTGTTGTGGGGCGCCACAGCGGCGGCGCAAACGATCACCTCGTTTACCAACGGGTACCTGACCTTCGAGAATCCGGATCCCAACCTGTACTACCGCGTAGAATATCGCCCGAATCTCTCGGGAACTGACGAGTGGGACGGGTTGTATCAGCGGCTGCGCAACATCAAAACAACCGACCCCTTCGTTTGCGTGCCGGTGGGCGTCATGTACCGGGTGGCCGGCCGCGCCACGCCGTGGCCCGGGGACGCCGTGGGCAACGCGACCCCGGCGCAAGTGCTCAATGGCGCCACGTTTTCCACGGCGGCCGGCTCCGGCCTGGTCGGCACGATGCCCAACATCGGGGCGCAAAACGTCACGCCGGGCGCGACGGCCAGGTCCATCAGTGCGGGCTATCACAACGGCTCGGGCACGGTGGAGGGGGACCCGGACTTGGTGGCGGGCAACATCCGAACCGGGTTCGTGATCTTCGGAGTTTCGGGATCCTTCAGGGGCATTGCCGGGGGAACAAACGAATATGACGCGGGCGTGCCGAAAACGGGGCAAACCATAGCCTACGCCGCCGGTGACGATGGAGCCTTGGAGCGAGGCGTCCCGTGGCCCAATCCCCGGTTTACCGTGCTGCCCAATACAAACTGCGTGATGGATAACCTCACAGGTTTGACCTGGGCGCGGGATGCAAATCAGTTCAGCCGAATCAGTTGGGGCCTCGCGATCACCAACTGCAACGATCTGTCGTATGGCGGGTATTCCGATTGGCGGCTGCCAACCGTGCGGGAATTGCATAGCCTGGTTGACTTCGGGCAGTTTACCCCGTCGCTGCCCCCGGACCACCCGTTCAACAACGTTCAGATGGACTACTATTGGACCAGCACCACGTGCGCGGACCTGTCCCCCTGGGCCTGGATCGTCCGTTTTGATCTTGGCTACGTGTACGATGACCTCAAAACAATCACCTACTTTGTCTGGCCCGTCCGCGGCGGCCCGTGAGAAACTACTGGATTCGGATAACTCCAGGTTGGGGCCCGCCGCGCCAAGGAGTTCCCCATAGGATTCCAAGACCGGCTGGAAGACCCTTCTGAACGCCTCGCGCCGCAGGCAAGGTGACGCCGGCCTGGCAAATCCTTTTCTCTATTTCCATCGTGCGATTTTCTCGGGAACATGCTATGCGTACCGGCCCGGAACAAAAGGAAACGAAATGGACTTGCAGAAACTGTTCGCCGAGCGCATCGGCGGTGCGCAGTTCGGGCTGGGCACCGAGATCTACAAATTCGAGAAGATCAAGCGCGCCAAGGCCGCCGCGCTGAAGGCGCGGCCGCAGGTCGAGCTGCTGGATTTCGGGGTGGGGGAGCCGGACCAGCTCGCGCCGTTCCCGATCCGTGAGGCGCTGAAGAAGGCCGTGGACGATCCGGCGAACCGCGGCTACGCCGACAACGGCATCCGCGAGTTCCGCGTCGCCGCCTGCCGCTACATGGAGTCGTTCTTCGGCGTCCAGGGCCTGAACCCGGACACCGAGGTGAACCACAGCATCGGCTCCAAGCCGGCGCTGGCCATGCTGCCGCTCTGCTTCGTTAATCCCGGCGACGTCGTGCTGACCACCGTGCCCGGCTATCCCGTCATGGCCACGCACGCGAAGTACCTCGGCGCGGAGATCGTCAAGCTGCCCCTCGAGCGGGCCAACGGCTTCTTCCCGGACCTCAAGAAGATCAAGCCGACGACGCTGAAGAAGGCCAAGCTGCTCTACGTCAACTATCCCAACAACCCGACGGGCGCGGCGGCCACGGAGGCGTTCTTCGACGAGTTGATCGCGTTTGCCGCGAAGCACCACGTCCTCGTCGTCCAGGACGCCGCCTACGCGACGCTCATCTACGGGCGGCCGCGGCTCTCGATCCTCGGCCGGCCGGGCGGCAAGGACGTCGCGATCGAGCTGCACTCGATGAGCAAGAGCTACAACATGACCGGCTGGCGGTTGGGCTTCGTCGCGGGCGCCGCCGGCGCGGTGAAGGCCTTCGCCGAGGTCAAGGACAACACCGACTCGGGCCAATTCAAGGCCATCCAGCACGCCGCCTGCGCCGGGGTCGTCGACCGGCAGCTCTCCGAGGCGATCCGCGGCCATTACGAGAAGCGGCTGAAGCTGCTTGTCGCCGCGCTGCGGCGGGCGGGTTTCGATGCGGAGATGCCGGGCGGGACGTTCTACCTCTACGTCCCCGCGCCGAAGGCCGGCGGGAAGACGGCCTTCAAGACCGCCGAGGACGCGTCCCAGTACCTGCTGCGGGAGCATTCCGTGTCCACCGTGCCGTGGGACGATGTCGGGGCGTTCCTGCGCTTCTCCGCCACGTTCGAGTCGCGCGGCGACGCGGACGACCAGCGCGTGATCGCCGAACTGGAAAAACGGCTGGCCGCGGCGGATTGGAAGTTCTGAAAGGATTCCGATGAGTTCCTCCATCGTGCATAGCGTGCGCAAGGCCCGGCAGATCGCGGTGTTCATCGACGACGTCCCCGGGACGCTCTCGGAGGTGACGTCGCTGTTGAGCCGGCAGGGCCTGAACATCTACGCGCTGTCGCTGGCCGAGGGCATCGGCCACGGGTACGTGCGGATGGTCGTGGATAATCCGGACGAGGCCATCCGGGTCCTGCGCGAGGCCGAGGAACTGGTGATCGAGCGCGAGGTGCTGCTGGTGGATCTCGTGAACGTGCGCGGCGCGCTCGGGGACATGACGCGGCAGCTGGCGGAGGCCGGGATCAACCTGGAGTACGCCTACTGCGCCGGCGGGCCGAGCGTGGAGAAGGGGCTGGTGATCGTGCGGGTGGACCAGACCGAGAAGGCCCTCGCCGTGCTGGGCGGGGAGGGTCGTTGATGAACGCCCCGGAACGCCGCCCCGCGTGGCGGCGCGCGCTGGCCCTGGTCTGTTTCCTGGTCGCGGCGTGCGCCCTCGGGCTCGTGGCCCTGATTGCCTGGAAGGGCGGGCGCTGGACCGGCGCGATCGGCGGGCTGACGGTCTCCGCGGGCAATCCCTGCAGCCGGTTGTGGCTGGCTGCCGCCGCGCTCCTGGCCGGCCGCCTGCTCTGGTCCGGGCTCCCGCGGGATCGCGGCGCGTGGGCCCGCCTGGCGGGCCGGCTCCTTCTGCTCGCGGTCAGCCTGTGGGGATCGTGGCGGCTCGGTGAGTGGGCGCTTCGCCGCGCGCTGCGCGCGAACGAAAGCTCGGGCGACCTCCGTGAACTGGAGGCCTTCAACGAAGGGGAGGACATCGCGGTCAAGGCCGCCCATGCCCTGGCCGCCATCACCCGGGTCAGCCCGAACAAGGGGTTGGCCTACGAGCTCAAGCCGAACCTCGACATGGATTTCGGGCATCGCAGCCTGAAGACCAACTCCGACGGCATGCGGGAGAGCCGGGAGTACTCGAAGGAGAAGCCGGCCGATACTTTGCGGATCATCGGGATCGGCGACTCCGGGATGTTCGGCTGGGCCTGTCACCAGGGGGAGAATTACCTCGATGCCCTGGAGAATCGCCTGGCGGATCGCCCGGGCCCCCTGAAGTACGAGGTCTTGAACCTCGCGGTGCCCGGGTACAACACCTACCAGGAAGTCGAACTGCTCCGGTACAAGGGGCTGGCCTACTCGCCGGATATCGTGATCGTCGGGTGGTGCGAGAACGACCTGCTGCCGCCGTTCTTCCTGATGAAGCAGCGGGCGTACGACGAAAGGGGCGTGTCCTACCTTTATCTCCTCCTGTTCAGCCGGGAGGAGTTCCGGCGCCGGACGCAGCCGGAGGTGATGCGGCTGGACGAGGTGGACCCGCGGTACGTCGCCCCGGAAATCCTGGAGAATTCCGGCCCGGAGGGCGTCCTGAAATCGCTGCGGGAACTGAAGCGTCTTTCGGAGGAGCGCGGGTTCCGGGTGCTGGTCTTCGGTCCCATGGTGCCGGAGATCGTGACCGCCTGCCGGCGGGAGGGCCTCGAGTGCTGGTCCAGCTTCACGCTGCGGCAGGAGGACTATCCCGACGCGAATATCCACGGCATGCATCCGCGGCCGAAGGCCAACCTGATCCTTGCAGAGCACCTGGAAAAGGAACTTGACCGCCTTGGTTGGCTGGGCGGCGCGTCCGCCGCGCTCCCGGCGGCGGCGGCCGACGAGGGGCCCTCCCGTCTGCAGCCGATGGTCGAACGATATCGCGGCCAGAAGCTGGCCGTGTTGTGCGCGCAGCAGCGGGAGGAGGGGCCGGTCTATTTCCCGGAAATGACGTCCATCCTGGTCTCCGAATTCCGCCGGGCGGGCCTGGAGTGCATGGACCTCGGATTCGAGCTGCCGTCGTTCGACCTCCAGAAGTTTTTCGAGGCCGGCGAGACGGAGCCGGCCCTGGACGCGGCCGCCGGGGGGCGGGCCGGGGTCATCGTGGCCGCGCTGGTGGAGCCGGGGCCGGGCGGCCTGCGCATCCGTTTTTCCGTGAACTCGGTGGTCCGGCGTAGCACCGTCTGGAGCGGTCAGTTCCGGGAGAGCCTGGCGGAGGATGGCGCGCCGCTGGCCCAGCAGGCGGCGGCCGCCTGGATCGCACAACTGCGGGCGGCCGCCCCCGAAGTGAAATAGCCGCGCCCGTACCGCGCAGATCATCGCCGCGGAACGTACGCCGTTGAAGCGGGGTGGCGTCTAGCGCGCGGCTACACCTTGCAGGTCATGTCCTCGCCGCAACAAAGGGGGGACTTGATTTTCCCGTGACCGTTCGGGCACTTTGAAACCTGCACCTTCGCGCCGTTCTCCAGCGTCAGGGTGTCGTTCACAAGCGGGGCTCCGCATTTTCCGCAGGTCGCGTTGACGGTCATGCCGCATTTTTCGCATTCGTATGTTGCCATGATTTTCCCTTCCATTCTTGCGTTCCTCCCAGTATACTCCGGGCGGGGCCCGGCGCAACCCGGCCCGATAAAAAAACCGGTTTGCAACTGGCGCGAGCGGCCCGCATGCGTTATGCTGTCTAAACACGGAATCCATAACCCAACCGGAGGAAAAGATGATCAGCAGCAAGATGGCGAAGGCGATCAACGGGCAGATCAACAAGGAATTGTATTCGTCGTACCTGTACCTGGCGATGTCGGCGCAGGCGGAGGACCTGGGGCTGAAGGGCTTTGCCAACTGGTTCAGGGTCCAGGCCGCCGAGGAAAACGGGCACGCGATGAAGTTTTTCCACTACCTGGGCGAACAAGGCGCGCGCGTCAAACTGGCCGCCATCGACCAGCCGCCTGTGGAATTCAAGTCCGCGAAGGCCATGTTCGAGGAAACCCTCAAGCACGAGAAATACGTCACGGCCAGTATCCATGCCCTCGTGGACCTCGCGCTCGCGGAGAAGGATCACGCGACGGGCAGTTTCCTGAAGTGGTTCGTGGACGAGCAGGTCGAGGAGGAGGCCAACGCCCAGGAGATCGTGGACTGGCTGAAGTTGGCCGGCGACGCCGGCAACGCCCTGTTGTTCCTCGATTCCAAGCTGGGCGCCCGCAAGGCGGACTAGGTCCGCGGCGCTCTGCCCCGGGAGTTTATCTACGGCTTGCACTCCGCCGGAGCGGAGTGCTAGTCTCTTTCAGCTTTTTTAAAGGAAAGAGGGGCGAGGCATGAAGAAAATCCGATTCGTGGCGATGTTCGTTCTGGCGGCGGTCCTGGCCGGTCCGGCGTATCCGGCCGCGACGCCGACCCCGCGGCAGTTGACTCTCCTGGTGGTCCCGGCCCGTTATAACGTGCTGCAGGTGGCCTTCGATGCCGCCTCGCTGGCGCCCGTGGTGCTGGTGTCCTACCAGGGCGACGCCACGACGGAGAACCCGCTGCTGCACGCCTGGAACGGCTCGGAGTGGGTCTACGTGTCCACGGACGATTTCCGCGATGCCCAGTTCCTTCAGGTCTCTCCGTCCCAGGCCATCCTCGTCGGCGACGAGAAGCTGCTGCCCCCCGTCCTCGTGACCTCCGTGGGTGCCTGGTGCCCGAAGACGCTGACCGTCCCGGCCACGGATCCCGCGGGGCTGGTCAACGCCCTCGGCGCGCACCTGGATTTTTCCAGCCGGGACTGGAAGTGGATGGCCTCGCGCTACAACATGAATCTGCAGGATCTCAACCGCGAGCGGCGTCAGGAAAGCTGGTATGACCAGAAAGGCTACCAGGACGGGATGACCCCGAAGCTGGAGGCCATCCCGCGGCATCGGCGCGGCCGCCCGGCGGCCGGGTACCAGTCGGCCGCGTCGGCGCCCGTTTCTGTTCCGCCGGCCAAGGTCGTGACGGAGGTCGAGGCGCAGGAGGTGCCGGCGGTGCAGGTGCCCGATGAGGCGAAGCCCGAGGAACCCGCCCCGGTCGCGGAGCCGCGGCTCTCCATCCCGGCGCCCGACGCGCCGGCGGACGCCGAGGAGCCCAAGAAGGGCCGCAGGAGCCGCAAGGCGGACAAGGACGCCAAGGACGAAGCCGGGACACCTCCCGAGGGCTGGGAGGAGAAGGCTTCCACCGCCGACCCTCTGCCGGTCAAATGACGCCCGGCCGGCGAGTCCTGTGCGCCGCGGCCCTCGGGGCCGCCGTCATGGTGGGCGGGTGCGTCAGCGAACAGGTGGGGGGAGAACCCCTGGACCAGGTGACCCTGACCGTCGTGCGGTCCGAGGACCGCGTCCTGTTGACCTGGGAAGCCAAGGCGGGGCAGAAGTACACCGTGCTCTACAGCGCCACCCGGCGGCCGAACGATCCCTGGCAACCGCTGCCCCAGGCCCTCAACCTGTCCGGCGCGGGCCAACCCATCACGGTGGAGGATCGGATACCGGCGGGGCGGACCCGCTACTATCGCCTGCACCGGGGGGATTTCCCGCCGGCCCCGCCGGCGGGCACTCGCGCGCGATGAACACGCCGAGCAGCGGCCGGTGATCCGAGGCCAGGCCGCCCAGCGGATGCCGCACCACCCGGGTCCGATCGTGGACCATCTCCGGCCACATGCCGGCGCTCATCATCATGTAGTCGATGCGGTTGTAGCCGTCGTCTCCCGGCGAGAAGTGCGTCCACACATCCCCGACCTCGTCGGCCGGCCGGGCGTCGCGGACGTACTGCTGCTCGCTGCCCATCAGTTCCCGCAGCGCGGCCGAGGACCACGAATCGTTCATGTCGCCCACGACGAGCAGGTTGATGTCCGGCTGCTCCTTGAGGTAGTTGCGGATGTGCTTGTTCAGCAGGCGGGCCTCGTTGCGCCGCATCTCGGTCTGCCCCAGCGCATGGAAGACCTTGGCCTTGAGATGGGCGACCAGGAGTCGGAACCGGTAGTCCGGCCGGACATCGATCTCGATGTCGAGGAACCCGCGGAGCACCATGATTTCCGCCTGGCCCAGCGTATAGCGGTCGTCCACGTGGGGGCGCCGGTCCGTGATGGGGAAGCGGCTGAACACGGCCAGGTTGAGCTCGGATTGCCCGCGCTGCAGATATTCCACGTGCGGGTACTCCAGCCCCGCCCGGGCGAGGGCCTCGTGGAACTCCTCGCGTACGCTCGGATTGCCGAGTTCCTGGACGGCCAGGATGTCGGGCCGCTCGCGCGCGATGATGGCCACCGCGGCGCGGCGCTCGGCCTCGGGCTTGGGATCGAGGCGGCCCGTTCCCGTGCGGTCCGCCGGGCCGTACAGGTGCAGGTTGAAGCTCATGACCGAGAATGCGTCCGGCGCGCTCGCCTCGGCCGGCGGGGGAGGCGTCGGCGGCGGGACCACGGTGTCGCGCCCGCACGAGGCGGCCCCGAGCAGCACGGCCAGGAGCCCTGTCCGGGCCGCATGGCGGGCGAGCTTCCAGACCTGGCTTGCGATGGTCATGAAACGGCCGCGATCCGCCCCGGGCGCGGGCGCGGCGAACTCACTTGGCGTAGGCCTTCTCGATCTTCGCGGCCACGTCGCGGTACCCGATGTCGACCGAATAAATTTCCTTGTAGTGCTTGGCCGCCTCTTCGCGGCGGCCCATCTGCTCGGCCACGGTGCCCATCTCGTACAGGATGTCCTTCTTGGTGTCGTCCATGAGGCTCAATTCCGAGGCGGCCTTCTGGAGTTGCTCCATGGCGATGTCGAGCTGGCTCTTCTGCTTGAAGCACATGGCCAGGTAGTAGAGCGAGCGGATGCGCCGCTGCGGGTTGCGCTGCGCGAGCTGGAACTCCTGGATGGCCTCGTTCAGCCGGTCGCGCTCGAACAGGATCACGCCCAGGTCGTAACGGTACTGCAGGTCGTTCGGGTAGCGCTTGACGCGGTCGACCGCGTCGTCGAGCACGAACGTGTCCCGCTGCTTCGCCTTCTGCTCGGCGCCCGCCGCGTCGCCGGCCTTCTGCAGGCCCTCGATCTGGAAGTCGAAGTAGCGCAACTGCAGCGCGCTCAAGGCCCGGTCGATCTGGGGGTCGGTCTTCCCGGAGGCCTCGTGGGCCTCGGTCAGGATGGCCAGGGCCTCCTCGTACCGGTCGGCGCGGGCCAGCAGGTCGGCCAGGTGGCGCTTGTAATTCACGTTCTCCGGTTCGCGCTCGACCTTGGCCTGCATCTCCACGATCAGCGCGCTGATGTCCTTCTCGGACTTCACGGCCTTGGATTCCTGCTCGAGGATCACCGCCTCCTTGGCGTCCTTCATCACGTCGCGGTACGAGCTCGCTTCGGACCAGCCGCCCTTCTTCATCGTGTCCAATGCGGCGGTATCCTTCAGCGCCTTGACGATCAGCGGGTCGTTCGGCCGCAGCTCGTTGAGCGTCTCGTAGGTGATGCGCGCCTCGTGGGTCTGGTTGGTTTCGATGTAGAGCCGGCCCAACTCCTTCAGAAGGTCCGTGTTTTTCGGGTAGTGGTCCCGCGCGATCTCCAGCGTTTGGATCGCGACTTCCGGCATCTCGGCGGCGGTGGCCGCCTGGGCGAGGAGGTTGACGAACGTCAGGTTCAGCGGATCCTTGCGGATGAGCTTTTCCGCGCTCTTCAGCGCCTCGGCGGGCTTCTTGGCCAGCTGCGCCTTCACCGCGAGCAACTGCGGCAGCCCCGTCAGCGAACTGATCGCGTGGGTCACCGCGCCGCCCTTCGCGTCCTTGAACTTCTTCACGGCCGCCGCGCGCAGGAACTTCCGCGCCCGGAGCAGCCGCGGCTCGATCTCGAGCGCGGAGGTGAACATGTCCATCGCGTAGTCCAGGTTGCCGCGCTCCATGGCGGCCATGGCCTTTTCGTACAGTTCGCGGGCCTTGCGGGGTGCGGCGTCGAGCAAGATTTCTGCCATAGCGGGTCGCTCCTTCTTCTGAACAAGCCGCAGTCCAGCCTACTCGCGCCGCGCCGAAAGTCGAACCAAAAAAGATCGCCCGGTCCGCGAAAAACAGGCTGGCGCCGCTCCGCGCCGATCCCTAGTATCCGCGCAACGCCATGAACATGCGGTGCATCAGCGGCCGGTGCGCGCTCGCCGCCGGGCTGGCTCTCGCCGGGCTGGCCGCGGCGCCGTCGGTCCGCGCCGAGCCCGCCGCGCTGCGGGTGATCACCGTGGGCCGCGAGCGCTACGTCACCCTTCGCGACTTTGCCGCCGCCTGGGGCTTCTCCCTCCACGGCCCGAGCGGCCGGATGATCGAACTCGGCAGCCAGTGGACCCGGATCCGCTTCCAGACCGACAGCCGCGAGGCCTGGTTCAACGGGCTCCATATCTGGCTGCACGCCCCCGTCGTGACGGTCCAGAAGCGCTGGGCCATCACGGAGGCGGACGCGAAGAAGGTGATCGAGCCGCTCCTCCGCAAAAACGCGCTGCTCCGCGCGCAGCGCGCCCGGGTGGTCGTCCTCGATCCCGGGCACGGGGGCAAGGACGCGGGCGCCCGCGGCCGGCGCGGCGCGGAAGAAAAGAGCATGGTCCTGGACATCGCCAAGCGCGCGCGCACCCACCTCGCCAACGCGGGGCTGAAGGTGTACCTGACCCGCGACACGGATCGCTTCCTGGAACTCGAGGATCGCGCTGCCCGCGCGGCCGCGTGGGGTGCCGATCTCTTCGTCAGCATCCATCTCAATGCGGCGACCGCGTCCTCCGCCAAGGGCATTGAGACCTACGTCCTGGCGGCCCCGGGCTATCCCCCGACCGCGGCCACCGCGGGCTCCGCCGTCCCGCGCCTGGTCTTTCCCGGCAACCGGAACGATTCGGTGAACATGATTCTCGGCTACTACCTTCACAAGGCGCTGATCGACAAGACCCGCGCGCCTGACCGGGGCCTGCGGCGGGCGCGGTTCGTGGTGTTGAAGAACTGCACGAAACCGGCGGTGCTCCTCGAGTGCGGATTCCTGTCCAACAGCGGCGAGGAATCCCTCCTGCTGACCACCGCGCACCGCGAGGCGCTGGCCCTGGCCATCGCCAAGGGTATCCTCGACTACTCCAGCGCCGTCCGCGCGGCCCAGGTCGTGCCCTGAAGGGCGCGTCGCCGGGGAATCCGCGTTTCAAGCCGCAGAGTCTCCAGGATCCCACGCTAGGCCATACTTTGCAAAGTATGGCCTAGCGGTAACAAGCGCCATGCTTTCGCTATATATTGGGGATCAGCATGTAGTATTTATTAAATGGCATCATCAAATGACTCCAACCCCTAGGTCATACTTTGCAAAGTATGGCCTGGAGTACGAGTTTCAGTTCAGGCGTCGATCGCGGACCCTTGCTCCTGCGCGTATAATGCCTGCGCGGTTTCGACCGCTTGCGCCGCGGCGCCGGCCTCGTACGGGATGTCCACGACCTCCAGCCCGTCGCGCCGCAGCGCCAGCACGGAGGCTTCGACCGCCTCCGCCGGGAGCCCGTCGCGCCGCGCGACCGCGAGGCGATACAGGTTCAATTGAAGCCCGTACCGGGCCGCTAGCGCGGCGGGCGGCTCGTCGCTGAACTTGTAGTCCACCACCCGGCGCCGGGCGCCTCGCGCCAGCACGAGGTCCGCCGTGCCGTCCACGATGAGCGTGACGCCGCCGTGCTCCAACCGGATGGCAAACGGCCATTCGGCGGCCAGGTCCCAGCCCCGGGCCTCGCCGGCCAGATGGCGCGCGGCACGCTCGGTGCGCTGCCGAAGATCCTGCTTCGCGGTATCGCCCAGCGCCGCGGCGGCGGGCCCGTCGAACAGGTTCTTTGCGCCGGCCGGCCAGCCGGAAAGGGCGGCTTGCTCGAGGGCCTCGTGCCCCGCCGTGCCGAACGCCGCGGCATCGTCGTCGTCCTCGCGCTCCGCCGCCGGCGCCGGGCGGAAGGCGGCCGGGTCGTGCCGGTAGGCCGAGAGAAGGGTCGCCGGGTACCTTAGCACCGGAAGGGGCCCGGCGCGGGGTGTGCAGGCGGCCTCCACGGAGCCAAACAGCCCCGCCGGGGCCGGCAGGTTCTTCGGCCACGGCCGCGCGCGGCCGGCCGTCCGGGCCGCGAGGCCCGCTTCGCGGAGGGCCCGGCTGACCTCCGGATACGTGCGCCGGAGCAACAGGTCCGGCGCCTCGCCCAGGTAGACGTGCAGGTCGGCCAGCCACTTGGAGCGGCCTTTGGAGCTGGGGGCGCCGGTGAGGATCACCAGGTCGCGCGCGCGCGTCAGGGCCACGTAGAAAAGATTCTTGGCCTCCTCGTCGCGGACCGTCTTGACCCGCTTGCACGCCGCGTCGTAACCGGGCGTGCGGATTTCGGAGCCGTCCACGATCTCGCTCCTGATGTGCAGCGCGCCCGTGCGCTCGTCGGGCCCGTCCGCCAGCAGCGCCCACGAGGTTCCGCCCCGGGGCGGCGAGCCCAGTTCGGGCACCACGACCACGCCGGCGGTCAGCCCCTTGGCCCCGTGAATCGTCATCAGCGTGACGACGTTCTGGTCCGGGTCGAGCAGGGCGGCCTCGGCCTGATCGGGCGGTTCGCCGACGAGGCGCTCCATCTCGGCGGCGGTTTCCGACGCCAGCCGGGTTCGCCCGGCCTGCTCGAGCCAGGCCAGCAGCTTGTCGAGGTTGGCCAGGCGCTGCTCGCCGCGGAAGGTGGCCGCGAGAACGGCGTCGAAGCCGGTCTCCCGGATCGCGTCGCGGGCGATGGCCGCCAGGGGACGCCGGTCCGCCTGCCCGGCGTATTTCCGGATCAGCTCGCGCGCAGCCGCCAGGCGCCCGAGTTCTTCCGCGCCCCCGGGCAACTCCGGCAGGTCCGCCGCGTTGCGGCCGTCGAGAACCCGCGCGCGGAAAGCGGGTTCGTCGAAACCCTTCGGCGTCCAGCCCAGTTGCAGCAGGGTTTCGTCGGACAGCGCCGCCCAGGGCGAGCGCAGGAATCCCAGCAGCGCCAGCGTGTCGCACGGATGGATCAGGACCTTGAGCAGCAGCAGGAGGTCCGTCGCTTCCTGCCGGGCGAAAAGACCGCGGCCGCGCCCGCCGACGCGGTAGGGGATGCCGTGGCGGTGCAGCGCCTGCTCGAGCAGCGGCTGGCGCGTGGTGCTGCGCAGGAGGACCAGGATGTCGGCGTAGCGGAAACGGTTCCCTCCGCTGACCGGCTCGAAGCGGTCCGGACCTTCCTGGAAGCGGAACTTCGGCCGCCAGGCGTCCGGCCCGTCCACGAGCAGGCGCAGACGCTCCGCGACGGCGTTCATCTCGGCGCGCGCGCGCGCCTCGCGGTCCGATCCTTCCGCCTCCCCGGCCGGCTCGATGAGCTCGAAGCCGGGCCCTTCGCCGAGGGCCCGGGTTCCGGCGCCGCGCTCCGGCGCCGGGGCCAGCCGGTCCTCCTCCGTGTAGGCCTCTCCGTAGACGCCGGCGAACAGCGGGTTGATCGCGTCGAGAATCACGTCCTTGCTGCGGAAGCTCGTGCGCAGGGCGATGGAGCGGAACGACTTCGTCGCGCGCTGCGCGGCCTCCAGGTCCGGCATGATCCGCGGGTCGGCGTGGCGCCAGGTATAGATGGACTGTTTGGTGTCGCCGCACAGGACCAGGTGGTTGAGCGCAGGGTCCCAGAGGCGGCGCAGGATTTCGCACTGGATGCGCGACGTGTCCTGCGCCTCGTCGACAAGGATATAGTCGTAGCGCCGGGCGGCGGCGCGGTCCGCCGCCAGCAGATCCCGCGCCTGGATGAGCAGGTCGTCGAAATCCACGCCCCGCAGGGCGCGCTTGCGCGCGGCGTAGGACGCCGCCACGGCCGCGGCATAGCGGGCGAAGGCCCGGATCGCCCCGGCATGCCGCTTGTATGCCGCCGTGTTCCGCACGGAGGTCAGGGCCGCCTTAAGCCGGGCGGCGAGGTCTTCCAGGCCCTTGCCGGTAAACATCCTGGGATGATCCCGGCCCAGGGCGGCGGCGAAATCCTCGAGAGCCTCCTCTTTCCAATCATTGGAAAAATTTTCCGGATTTTTTCCAATGATTGGAAAAATCTTCAGATTTCTTTCCAATGATTGGAAAAACTGCTCGGCGACGGGCGGCAGGCTGCCCCGCTCCGCCCGGGCCTTGCGCAGGCCCTCACAGATGCTCGCAAAATCGCCCGGCGTGACGGCCTGGTGGGGCGGGGGCAGCCAGGATTCTGCGGCGGCGAGATCGAGCCCTTTGCCGGCGGCCTGGTGCAGGAGCGCCTGGGCCGCGGCGAGCACGGCTGTACCGCTTACGGCGCCGAGGACGCGCATGCCGCGGCAGAAGGCCGCGAAGTCCGCGTCATGGTGAGCGGACGACCGGTTGAGCCGCTCGAGCAGCGCCTCGCGGGCGGCCTCGTCCAGCAGGGCTCCGGCGGATTCCTCGTCCAGGATGCCGAAGGCGGGCGAGAGCCCGGCCTGGAGTGCGCGTTCGCGGAGGCGGTCGGCGCAGAAGGAGTGGATGGTGCAGATGGGCGCACCGGGCAGCGAGCGCAGGACGCGGGCGGCGAGTTCGGCCTCGGCCGGCCGGTTCTGTTCGGCCGCCTTCTGCCGTGCGTCGAGCACGCGGGCCGTCACGCGGAGGCGCAGCTCCGCGGCGGCGTTGTCGGTGAAGGTCATCAGGACAATCCGGTCCGGGGGGATGGGCTCGGGCCGGCCGGCGCGCCGCGCCGGCCGGTCGGGGGCCTTCATGGCCTCGCACGGCTGGCCCAGGACGAGCGCCGTGTAGAGGCTGGAGACCTGCCATGTTTTTCCCGTGCCGGCGGAGGCTCGAAACAGGATGTTCATGGTGGAGCGCGGCGCCGCGGCCGGCCCGCGCCGACCGGGTCAGGCGCCGGGCGCCCCGAGGAATTCCTTCTCCAGCGCCTCGTAGCGGCGGATGACCTGGCGGACATAGGCCCGCTTGGCGCTGTAGCTGCCGGGGAAGAAGCTGCCCTTGAACCCCGCGATCACCAGGTTGCGGAACTGGTGGCGCGTCATGGGGATGTGGTCCGCGGCGAGTTTGAGTTCGCGGGTCATCGTCGTGTTCGAGACGAGGCGGTTGTCCGTGTTGAGGCAGACCGACAGGCCGTGCTCGATCATCTTGCGCAGCGGGTGCTCGCCCACGGCCTCGATGGACGGCGTGGTCTGGAGGTTGCTCGTGAGGCAGACCTCCAGCGTGATGCGCTGGCTCGCGATGTAGTCCGCCAGGTGGCGCACGTACGCCTCGGCGTCCTCGATGTCGGGGTCGCGGATCATGTCCGCGGCGAACAGGAACGTGCCGTGCCCGATGCGGTTGGCGTGGCATTCCGTGATGGCCTGGAAGATGGACTCCGGGCCGTAGGCCTCGCCCGCGTGCACGGTCTTCTTGAGAAAGTGGCTGTGCGCGAACTGGTAGGCCTGCCGGTGGGCGACCGCCGGGTACCCTGCCTCCTCGCCGGCCAGGTCGAACCCGACCACGGGAAGGCCCTCGTGGTGGGCGAGATCGACCGCCGCCCGGACCAGTTCGAGCGACGCCGTGGCGAAGACTTCCTTGCGCGGCGCGTAGGACATGACGTTGAGGAGTTGCGCGTAGTAGGGCGACATGTGCTCGTTGAACGACCGCATCGCGCAGGCGATCAGGCCGTACTCGAACGGGAGGTCCTCCCCGCGTTGCACCTCGGGCCGGCTGTTATGCGCCTTCTTCGCGCGGTCGAGCCCGGCGCACACGGCCCGGACAATTTGCGGGAGGGTGAACCCGGGCCGGCAGTGAAGCTGCGGGGCATAGCGGACCTCGATGTAGCGCACGCCCTCGGCCAGGTTGTCCTCGGCCAGCTCGCAGGCCACGCGTTCGAGGTTCTCGGCGTTCTGCAGGACGGCCACGGTGTACGCGAAGCCCTGGAGGTACTCGGGCAGGTCCGCGTAGTTTTCCTTGAACACCAGCTCCTTGAGCCCGGCCTCCTCGTAGGAGGGCAGCTTCACGCCGTTCCTCTTCGCCAACTCGATCAGCGTCGGGATGCGCAGCGACCCGTCCAGGTGCAGGTGCAGGTCGGTCTTCGGGATGCGGCGGATGAACTCCTCGCTGATGTGCATGCTCATGGGCGTCTCCCCGGCCCGCGCCGGGCGCGGCCGTTAACGGTTTTCATATGACCAGCAACATACTCCAGCCGCACCGGGCGCTCAACCGGAAAGACTTTCGCGCGGTACGCGCGGCGAAAGGGGGCCTGACGCAGCTGTTCTCCTTCTGGGCAGAACAGCAGGCTCATAGCGCCTGCTGTACCGGGGAGGTCTGTTGAAAGTGCAGCGGGGCTACGAACCCGCTGTGATTCGGGCGCCGAAAAGCGCCAAAATAAGAATGGCTGGCCCTGTCGCGCCGCGGCTTGACAGTCCGCCGGTCTGCCGACAGAGTACGGATTCGGCGTCCCGGGAGAACATGATGATAGCCCGCTTTTTCCGGCTTTCAGAGAACAGGACGACGGTCCGGACCGAGGTGGTCGCCGGGCTCACGACGTTCCTGACCATGGCCTACATCATCTTCGTGCAGCCGGCGGTCCTCTCCGGCGCGATGTTCGGGTTCAGCACGGGCCTGGATTTCGGCGCGGTCACCTTCGCCACCTGCATCGCCGCGGCGCTGGCCACTGCGATCATGGCCCTGTATGCCCGCTACCCGATCGCCCAGGCGCCCGGCATGGGCGAGAATTTCTTCTTTGTCTTCTCCGTCCTGCCCGCGGCCGCGGCGGCCGGCTTCGCCCGCCCCTGGCAGGTCGGTTTGGGCGTCGTGCTGATCTCGGGTATCCTGTTCGTGGGGCTTTCGCTGGTCGGCTTCCGCGAGTCGCTGGTGGACGCCATCAGCCCGAGCATGAAGAACGGCATCGCGGTCGGCATCGGGCTGTTCATCGCGTTCATCGGCCTGCAGAACACCGGCCTCATCGTCACCGCGGCGTCCATTATTCCCGGCGACCCGCCGGTCCTCGCGCCCGCGACGCTGGTGAGGCTGAACACGCGTTTCGCCTCGCCGGACATCCTGGTCTTCTTCTTCGGGTTGGTCCTGACGGCCGTCCTCCACACGCGCCGGGTGCGCGGCTCGATCCTGTGGGGCCTCCTTGGCGCGGCGGCGGTCTCGGTGGCGGCGCGGCTCCTGCTGCCGCGCCTGGCCCCCGGGCTCTGGGCCCTGCCGGAGGTGCAGACCTCCCGGCTCGCCACGCTGCTGCGCCTGCCGGACAGCGGCGTGCCGGCCTGGCAGTGGTTGGTCTCGAGGCCGCCCTCTCCCGCGCCCGCGGCGTTCAAGATGGACCTGGCCGGGGCGGTTTCGCTCGCCATGTGGCCGTTCATTCTCATCTTCCTGTTCATGGACGTCTTCGACACGATCGGCACGCTGGTCGGCGTGTGCGAGCAGGCGAATTTCATGGTGGACAACAAGCTCCCGCGCGCGAACCGCGCCCTGCTCTCCGACGCGGCGGGCACGGTGATCGGCGCGTGCCTGGGCACGAGCACGGTCACGAGTTTCATCGAGAGCGCCGCCGGCGTGGAACAGGGCGGCCGCACCGGGCTGACCAGCCTGACCACGGCCCTGCTGTTCCTGCTGGCCCTCTTCTTCAGCCCGCTGATCGCGCTGGTCGGCAGCTACCCGCCCATCACTGCGCCCGCGCTGGTCGTCGTCGGCGCGATGATGATGCAGAACGTCCGCAAGATCGACTGGGCCGACTACAGCGAGGCCATCCCGGCGTTCCTGACGCTGCTGGGCATCCCGTTGAGCTACTCCATCGCCGACGGCCTCGCCCTCGGGTTCATCAGCTACCCGGTGGTGAAATTCCTGGCCGGCCGCGGCCGGGACGTGCGCTGGCTGATGTACGCGCTCGCGGTCGTCCTCGCCCTCTACTTCGTTTTCGTCCGGGCCCGGCTGTAGCGGCGGGGAGGCGAAAAACAAATTGACCCCTGGCGCGCGAGAGAAGGCGCGCCCCGCCCGCCCCGCTCGGTGGGCATTTCAAGTTCCAGCCTGTTGACCATGCAGCCAGTGTTCCTCTCGCCTATAGCCGTCGAACGGGTTGCGTATCCATCAATTCCATCAGCTTCGATAAAGGGCCTATCCAGACCCCTAGGTTATCGAGCCTGATGATGGCGAACCGGCGATTCGGATCCGTCGTCAGAAGACCGCCCCGGGTACTGGTCTTCAGCGAAAGTTCCTTGGTCTCGCTGGGAGCCGCCAGTCCGGTCCATGCCAATGTTCCGCCCGCATCGAGAAACAGGATGTCCTGGCCTTGACGATCAAAAAGCAGTCCTTCTATGGCCAACTCCGCCGGACGTTGGAGGGAGAGCAGTTCGTCGCCGGAGCTTGTCACCCATACTTTCACTCGGCCATTGCTGCCGCCGGCGGCCAACCGTTGTCCGTCGTCCGAGAGGGCGACACAGGCTATCGTGTAGCTATCGAGCGTCCATTCCCGCGCATGCTTTCCCTCCTCGATGGACCATAATCCGATCCTACATCCGGCCTTTGGGTCCTTCACGGCGGGATTGCGGCGGTCGCCAAAGGCCAGCCATTTTCCGTCCGCGCTGAAGGCTATGGGTGTCTTGACGGAAGCGTAGGGGTCGCGCGCGTGCAGAGAAATATCGAATTCGCGCTCGCCGGAAACCGTCGACCAAAGTGTGAGCGTGTCCCCCATGATTGTAACGACCCGCATCCCGTCAGGACTCCAATGAAGCGCCAGCTCTTCGTCGAGTCGGTCGCAGCTTGCGAACTTGTGCTCCATAGCGCCGGTGTCCAAGCGAGCGATTTCTGCCCCGCAAGAGTCATCCCTCCGGGTGAAATAGGCGAGAAACTCCCCGTTGGGTGAAAGGCGGGGAGCTATGACAAAGCGGTCCTTACGAAGCGGCCATAGGGCATCTGTTTCCTCTCCCCCGGGCAATGCATACGACTGGTTGGCATTGAGGCCTCGCGTCGGCCAAGCGAAAAGTCGCGTGCCGTCGGGGGTTATGTCGAAGGTTGTCCCCGGGTCCGGATGGAAGGATCCGCTAGCGGCGAGGAACGCCTTGAGCATCGTACCGTTTTCAACAAATTCGTTCATCTCCGCTTCGCGCCGGGCAATGGAATCCTTGTCACATGGCGCGGTACCGTGATGACGGCTGAACTCATCAGGTAGGCAGGCCAGCAGGCGCACCGAAGCGAGCCGGCGCTCTTCGTCGAAGTCCACGCGGATGCGACCATATGAAACGAAAGGTTGCGCGGCGGCATTATAGGCCGGGTCTTCGCAGTACTGCGTCAAGGCGAGCGGATTCAGTTCCTTCAACGCGGGGGATTCTGGCACGAGCACCAGTTCTCCTGCGCGCGCGTCAGGAAGAGACACGGGGGTCCACCCCTCGGCGGTTGCGGCATAGTAAACGCCCCGGTTCTTTGGCGTTTCCTCCCAGAGACGCCCCAGGCCCACTCGTTCGAAACAACGGCGCTCGACGTCGCTGCCCAAGTACGTGTGGAAGTCCGGGAAATGCATGAACACGTTGGTATCGACGATCACAGGGACCTCTTGGGCGCTCGCTGGAATGGACAGCGTGTTGGACAAGCGGCGCTCGTTGTTGACATCGTAGAGGGTGAAGGAAACAGTGCCTGTTCCTTGCAGGTTGCTTAGGATGTGAAGCCATGCCAAGCCCAGATCGGGGCTTGTCCGACGCCTGTTTGCCAGGCACACCAAGGGAAGTCGCGCGGAATAGTCCTGCCCCCGCGAACGGGCTATTTGTATTCCGAAATCAACATGCGGCGAGGCCCCCGCTATGACCGCTTGTTTGTCCAGGCGTTCCACCACGATTGGAGGCATTTCGCATAACGAAAAGGGCCCGTGGACATAAGCCGGTAGCGAAATGAGGAGCGGGGCTGTTTCGCCGGAACGTTCCGGCCCTTTGGCCGCCGCGAGATGCGTCAAGAGGATGATCCCCATCAACAGGACCCTGCATTCTTTATCTCGTCTCATGGCCGAAGTCCTTGGTATCCGGCTTGTGGTAAAGAGGAAGTCCTCTGTGCTCACTCCGCCGTAAGAATGAATGCCACAAAGACCCTGGCACCTCAAGCGTAGATGGCGCAGGTGGGATCTTCCGGCAGTCGAGTTGAAAGGAACTGCGCCATCTGCGCGATTGTGCGCGGCACTCCAATCCGTTATGGTGGCGCGGCACGGAACGGAACCGGAGCGTGAACATGGCGGCGGCGGATACGGTCGAACTGCTCAAACAACTGATCGCGATTCCCAGCGTGAATCCCGAGCACACGGCGGACGCGCGGGTCGCCGGCGAGGAGCGCCTGGCGTGCTTTCTCGCCGGCTACCTGGAGGAGCAGGGCTTCGCGGTGTCCTGGCAGGACCGGGACACCGGGCGGCCCAACCTGCTGGCCTCGTTCGGGCCGGAGGACGCCTCCGCCACGCTCCTGTTCGAGGCGCACATGGACACGGTGGGCGTGGAGGGCATGGCCGACCCGTTCCGGGCCCGGGTCGAGAATGGCCGCGTGCACGGCCGCGGCGCCTGCGATTGCAAGGGGCCCATGGCCGCGGGCCTGGCCGCCCTGACCCCGGCGAACCTCGACGCGCTGGCCGGCAAGGGTTACCGCGTCCTGTACGCCGCCGTGATGGGCGAGGAGACCGGCAACGCGGGGGCGATCCGGCTGGCGCAGCAGGGCCTGCGCGCGGATCGCGCGATCGTCCTCGAACCGACGGAACTCGCCATCGTCCATGCGCACAAGGGCGCCCTGTGGTTCGACGTCGAAGTGAGAGGCCTTTCCGCCCACGGCTCGAATCCCGAGCGGGGCGTGAACGCGATCCTCGGCATGGCGCGCCTGCTGGAGAGAATCCAACAGCGTCATGAGTTGGACCGGGCGCGGCTGACCCACGAGCGGCTCGGTCCGCCCACGCTGTCCGTCGGGCAGATCCGCGGAGGGATCGCGGTGAACGTGGTGCCGGAGCACTGCGTCGCGCGCCTGGATCGCCGGACGTTGCCGGAGGAAAAGAGCGCCGACATCCTGGCCGGCGTCCAGGCCGAGTTGGACGGGCTGGTTCGGGAGGGGCTGCTGCTGGGCGGCGAGGTGAAGGTCATCAAGGACAACCCGCCGTTTCACACGGACGAGGACTCGGAGCTGGTGCGCGCGCTGGACCGCGCCTGCCGGAAGGCCGGCGCGCCGGGCCGGCACGCCGGCACGGGCTGGTACAGCGACGCCGGGCCGCTTTCCACGGGCTGCCCGGAAGTGGTAGTCTTCGGGCCGGGCAGCATCGGCCAGGCGCACACGGCCGACGAGTACATCGAGCTGGAAAGCCTGCGGGCGGGCGTGGCGGCGCTGGCGGAGTTGTGCCGCGAGTTGCCGCCGGCGGGTGCGGGGCGAAAGGCGGAGTGACGTGATCCGGATTTCATGGAAGCTGGGGTTGGGGCTGGGCGTGCTGCTCCTGTACGTCGCGCTCGCCGCCTGCAACCTGGTCCTCGGCGACCTCAACCAGGACGAGGGCTGGTACCTGTACGCCGCCGGCCTGGTCCGCGACGGGCACGTGCCGTACCGCGATTTCGCCTTCACGCAGGGGCCGGTGCTGCCGTACGCGTACGCGTGGGCGTACCGGTGGGTGGACCGGTGGGGCGTGGCCGGGGGGCGGCTGCTGACGGCGGTCTTCGGCGGGCTGGCCGCGCTGGGCGCGGCCTGGCTTGCGGGCCGCGCCGCGCCGAAGGGCTGGCGCGCGGCGGCCGGCCTGCTGGCCCTCGCCCTGATCGCCGGCAACGTGTACCAGAGCTATTTCACGACGGTGGTGAAGACCTACGCGCTCTGCTCCCTGTTCCTCGTCGGCGGGATGATCGCCTTGAGCTACACGGCGGGCCGCGTCCGGGCCGCCGCCGCGTTCGCCGCGGGCGTGCTGCTGGCCCTGGCCGCCGGGACACGGCTGTCCGCCGGCATCGCGCTGCCGGTGGCGGGCTTCTACCTGCTGCTCCGGCGCCGGGCGCTGGGGCCCTGGCCGTGGCTGATGTTCGGGATCGGCGGCGTCCTCGCGCTGGCCGGGCTGGCCGGGCCGTTCCTGTGGAGCGCGCCGGAGGGATTCCGGTTCGGCCTCTTCGAGTACCACTCCGCCCGCGCGCCGGGCACGCTGCTGCAGCTCCTTGTCTTCAAGGCCGGGTTCGTCTCCCGGACGGTGCAGGCCTACTTCCTGCCCCTGTTGCTCGGGCTGGGACTGGCCGGCCTGCGCTGGATCACGCCCGCGGAGAAAGCGGATTCCTCGCGCGGCGGGTTCCCCGCGGCGATATGGATGACGGTGGCGCTGGTCACGCTGGTGCACCTGGCCGCGCCGTTCCCGTACGACGACTACCAGGCGATGATCTTCCCCGTCTTCGCCGCCGTGCTCTCCGCGGCTCTGGTCCGCTACCTGGCCGAGGTGCGGGCCCGGCGCACGGAGGCCGCGGGGAGCGACGACCCCTGGCTGGCCTGGCTGCTGGTGCTCGTCTTCGTCGGCTCGCTGGCCGCGTCCTTCTCGTCCCCGATCAACCAGGACTGGTTCGTGCTCGGCCGCGACCGCATCTGGTGGCGGCTCAAGCAGGATTCCTCGATCCGCAAGGTCCGCGACATCGGGAACTGGCTCGGCAAGAAGAGCCGGATCGGCGACGTGCTGCTGACGCAGGACACCTACCTCGCCGTCGAGGCCCGCCTGCCCGTGCCGATGGGCATGGAGATGGGGCCCTTCAGTTATTTCCCGGACATGCCCACCGGGCGGGCCCGCGCGCTGCGCGTGCTCAACCGCGAGCTGATGGAGGAGCAACTCGCGGGCGCCCCGGCCAGCTTCGCGGCGTTCAGCGGCTACGGCCTGGCCATCCGCTCCCCGGAAGTGTCCCCGCTGACCGCGGAAGAGCAGGCCGGACTGTGGAAGCTCGTGAAGCGGCGCTACGCGGAATTCTGCCAGGTGCCCGATTTTGGCCAGGCCCACACGACGCTGCGCCTCTTCCGCCGGCGGCCGGAGGACGCCCCGTGAAGCTCTCCATCGTCGTGCCCGCCTTCAACGAGGAAGCCCGGCTGCGACCGATGCTCGATGTGTACGCCGATTATTTTGCCCCGCGCTACGGCGCCGACTTCGAGCTGGTGGTGGTGGTCAACGGCTCGACCGACCGCACGGAGCAAATCGCGGCGGACGAGGCGGCGCGGTTCCCGCAGGTGCGCGTCCTCGTCGAGCCCCGCGCCGTGGGCAAGGGCGGCGCGCTGCTGCTGGGCTTCGGCGCCGCCCGCGGGGAACTGGTCGGGTTCGTGGACGCCGACACGTCCACGCCGCCGGAGGCCTTCCAGGATCTCGTGGACCATATCGGCGACGCCGGGGCGATCATCGCCTCGCGCTGGCTGCCGGGCTCGCAGGTCAGCCCGCGCCAGCCCTTGAAGCGCCGGATCGCCTCGCGGATTTTCAACCGGCTGGTCCGCCTTCTGTTCGGCCTGCGGATCACGGATACGCAGTGCGGGGCCAAGCTGATGAAGGGCGACGCCCTGCGGGAAGTGATGCCGCGGCTCGGGATCACGCGCTGGGCGTTCGACGTGGATTTGCTGTTCCAGCTCAAGCGGGCCGGCTACGCGATCGTCGAGTGGCCGACCGTCTGGCACGACGCCGGCGGTTCGCGGCTGAAGGTCGGCCGCGCCTCGCTGGAGATGTTCATCGCGATCTGCCGGCTGCGGCTGCTGTTCTCCCCGCTCCGCTGGGTCGTGGCGCTGTACGACCGCACGCTGGGGCGGTTCATCCGGATCAAGGCATGAGCGGCGGCGGACAGGACACGATGATCCGCCACGGGACGATCCTGCTGGCCGCGACGCAACTGGCCAACGCCTCCAATCTCCTGTTCCAGGTCGTCATGGGGCGCACGCTGTCGGCCGAGCAGTTCGTCGTGCTGGCCACGATGCTGAACATCGTCCTCGTCCTGGCCACGCCGATGGACGCGGTGCGCACGGCCATGGCGCATTTCGCGTCGCGCTTGAGCGGGGAGGGCCGGGCCGGGGAGATCCGCGGGCTGCTTGGGCGCAGCTTCGCGATGATGACCTGGGCGGCGGTCCCGGTCGTGCTGGCCGCGCTGGCGTTCGGGCCCGCGCTGGCGGCCTGGTTCAAGCTGGCCTCGGCCTGGCCGGTGGTCCTGACCGGCCTGATCGTGGCGGGCTCGTTCTACATGCCGGTTTTCATCGGCGCGTTGCAGGGCGTGCAGCGCTTCGGGTGGATGGTCGCCGCGCAACACAGCTGGAGCGTGGTCCGGCTGGCGCTTGGCTGGCTGCTGGTGGCCGCGGTCGCGCCGCTGGCGGTCTGGGGCCTGGCGGGGCAGCTGGCGGGCGTGGCCGCCAGCGTCGCGTGCGGCGGGCTCGGCTGGCTCGCGGTTTCCCGCGGGGAACCGGGCGATGCGCGCGCCCGGCCCGCGGGCGTGTTCCGGTACTTCGGGTTTTCGCTCCTGATCCTCGGCGGCTTCGCCGTGCTCATGAACGCCGATCTCATCCTGGTCCGCGGCCTGTTCACGCCGGAGGCGGCGCAGCCGTTCGCGCGGGCGGCGACGATCGGCCGGTCCGTCGTGTTCGTCTCGATCCCGATCGCCCTGGCGATGTTCCCGAAAGTGACCTCGGCGGGCGAGGTGGCGGCGGGGAGCCGCGGGACGCTGGGCCGGGCCTTCGCGTTCGCGTCGCTGGTGATCCTGCTGGCCGTCGGGGCGGTGTCCTTCTGGCCCGCCCTGCCGCTGCGGATCCTGTTCAAGGTGGCCGACCCGGACGCGGAGCTGGTCCGGCTGGTGCGGACCGTGACGTGGGCGATGAGCCCGCTGGGGCTGGCCTACCTGGCCATGCATTTCGAGTTGGCCCAGCACCGTTTCCGGCCGGCCCTGCCGCTGCTGGCCTGCGCCGCCGCTTACGTGCTGGCCGTCGCCCTGCGCCACGGGGAAGTGGGGCACGTGGTCCAGGCGCTGGCGGCCAGTTCCTGGCTGGCGGTGATCTGGTTGCTCGCCGGCCTGCCGTGGCGGCGTCGCGGGAGCTCCGCCCTCCAAGACATCTCCCCTTTGAATTCAGTTGGAGGGTCGAGCTCCCGCGAGACCGCGCAGGCGAAAGATCGTCCGGTGCCCGGACCGGGACGCCCCTGCGTTTTTTTCGATCGCGACGGCATCGTGAACCGGTCGCCCGGCCCCGGCTACGTCGAGCGCGTGGAGGATTTTTACCTGCTCCCGGAATTCGTCGAGGCCCTCCGCGTCGTCCGCGCTCGCGGTTACGAAGCGGTGATCGTGACGAACCAGCGCGGCGTGGCGCTGGGCCGGATGACCGCGGAGACGGTGCAGGCCATGCACGACGAGCTGGCCCGGCGGCTGCGCGCCGAGGGGCTGGACCTGCTGGACATCCGGGTCTGCACGGCGAACGACAACAGCCACCCCGACCGCAAGCCGAACCCGGGCATGATCCTGACCGCTGCCCGCCGGCACGGGCTCGACCTGTCGCGGTCCTGGATGGTCGGCGATCACGAGCGGGACATGGAGGCGGGTCGCCGGGCGGGTTGCCGGACGGTCCTGGTGGGAGGGGAGGGCGAGCCCCAGCCTGCCTCGACGGACTTCCGGATCCGCGACATGGCGGACTTGCCGGCCTTCCTCGAAGCGCATTTGTGATTCACGCGGGCCGGCTTATCCCTTGCCGACGGCCGGATCGCGGATTATAGTGCCCGCGCAATCGGAGTGCGATCATGGCCATCGAGCGATCGGAACAGTACCTTGAAATTGTCATCCGCGCGGCGCGGCGGGTGGATTTGCGGACCGTGGAGCGGTTCATCGACCTGCTGGAGGCCGCGTACCGGGACGGGCGCGCCGTCTACTTCATCGGCAACGGCGGCAGCGCGGCCAACGCCTCGCACTTCGCCGAGGATCTCTCCATGGGCGCCATGCCCGACCTCGAGGGGAAGCGCTTCCGCGTGTTGAGCCTCACCGACAACACCTCCTACATCACCGCGCTGGCCAACGACAAGGGCTTCGACCGCGTGTTCGAGCTCCAGCTCCGGCAGTTCGGGCAGAAGGGCGACCTGCTCGTGGTCATCAGCGGCTCCGGCAACAGCCCCAACGTCGTGCGGGCGGCGGAGTACGCGAAGTCCATCGGGATGATCGTGGTGGCGCTCACCGGCTTTGACGGCGGGAAGATGAGGGCGCTGGCCGATCTCAACGTCCACGTGCCGCACCCGAACATGTGCCAGTCCGAGGCGGTGCATTCGATCCTGCAGCATCTGGTAGCCGACCTGCTCAAGGAACGGCTGTCCGCCCCGGCCCCGCGTCCCGCGGCGAGAGGCCGCCAGCGATAAGGCCGCAGATGGGCTCCCGGACCCAGCCTGCGGCCGTCCCGTCCCGGTTTTCCCCCGGCCTGATCCTGGCGGCCGCGCTCCTCCTGTCGGCGTTCGTGCTGCGGTTCGCGCGGCTGGGTCACACCCCGATGTGGATCGACGAGCTGGACGTCTTCTGGAACTCCCGGTCGGAGCGCGGCCCGCTGGACGTGATCCTGTACACGCTGGGGAATTGCTTCGAGATCAACACGAACGAGCAGATGCCTTTCCAGTATGCCTGGCTGAAGCTGTTCCTGGGCCTGTATCGGCTTCTGGGCATCACCGAACCGGGCGCGGCGCTGATCCGCCTGCCCATGGCCCTGCTGGGCTGGCTGGCCGTGGGGCTGCTCTATCCCGTCGCGCGCCGCCTGTACGGGCGCGCCACCGGGTTGTGGGCGCTGGGGCTGGGCGCCGTGTCTTTCTTCCAGGTCTATCAGAGCCGCGACGCAACGGCCTACAATCCGCTGATGTTCTTCCTGGCGCTGCACCTGCTGGGCGCGACCGGCTGGCTGCGCGCGGAGCCGCCGCGCCTCGGGGACCGCCTCGCCTTTGTCGCCGGCGCGGCGGGCCTGCTGCTGTCGCACCTATCGGCGTGGTTTTTCCTGGGGGCCGAGGGCCTGCTCTGGGCGGGCCGGGCGGCGTGGCGGCGCTGGCGCGGCGCGGAGAAGCGGACTTGGAGCGCCGAGTGGCGGGGCGGGGCGTTCGAGCCGGCGGGCTGGCTGCTCCTGTGCGCGCTGCCGTTCCTGATCGTGCCGTGGCGCGCGATCACAGCCTACCAGCCGCCGGGCCTCAAGGAGGAGGTGGAGATCAGCACGCTGTCGTGGCCCTTTCTCCGCTACCAGTTGGCGCATTTCGGGTGGGGCCTCGGCGCCGGGCGCCTGGCCGGATTCGCGCTGGCCCTGGCGGGCGGCGCGGCGGCCTTGTTCAGCGTCCGGTCAACCCGCGCCCGCGGCGCGGCCCACCTGTTCATGCTGGCGGCGCCGGTGCTGCTGCTGTTCGCCGTGCCGCACTCGCTGGTGTTCCCGCGCTACCTTACGATCGTCTATTTCCCGCTGCTGATCCTGGCCGCGCGGGGTCTGGCCTGGTGGACGGAGCAGGCGGGCCGCGCGTTGCGGCTCCCGGCGCGCTGGGCGTTCCTTCCCGCCGCCGCCGTCGCCGCGCTGGTCGCGGCCTGGCACGTCCGCCCGATGGCTCAACTCTTCGCGCTCCGCACGAAGCTGATGCCCGTGCCCCAGCTGATCGAGTGGCTGGAGTCCCGGCTTCCGGAGAACGGCCTGTACGTCTGGGAATCCGGCTACAACCTGCGTGACGTGCCCGGGGCCTACCCGGTCCGCGGCCGGCAGGCGGCGTTCATGACCATGCACTCCGGGACCATCCGCGCGCCGGGCGTCGCGGAGCGCCTGGCGCCGATGGGCCGCGACCTGTTCCAGCGGTTCCCCCTCGCCGCGCTGCTGGCCACGGGATTCCCCGAGCCGCCGGCCGAAGGGCCCTGGGCGTGGATCGCCACGGACTTCGCCCGCCGGGAAGTCATCCGCAACGAAGGCCTGGAAGCCCTGCACCGCTACGGGTTCAGCCCTCACGGCGTCGTGTACCCGGCCAACCTGAATATTGTCTGCTACTTCAACCGGCCGGAGGATCTGTCGGCGCGGCAGGCCGCCGACGGTTCTCCGTTCTTGGCCTATCCGGACGGGCCGGGCTGGCGCTATCTCCAGACCCGCGAGGGCCTGCTGTTCGCGTGCCCGGAGCCGGCCGGCGCGTTGCGCGTGCGCAACCCGTCCGGCGAAACGCGGGCCGCGCGGGTGCGGCTCGAGGGCGCAGTCCAGGCGGCCGGCAGTTTGCGGGTGACCGGCCCGGACGGGCAGGTCTTGACGCGAACCCTTCAACCCGGTAATCAGGTGAGGCAGGAGTTCGGCCCGTTCTCTTTCCCGCCCGGCGATCACGAGGTGCGGATGGAGTTCTGGCCGTCCGGCCGGAATGCCCTGCTGGTCTACGCCTTCCAGGTGATTCCGGGAGACGCCGAACCATAAAGGAGCCGGGCATGCCGGAAGCGAAAATACTGGATTTGGACAGGCTGGCGGAAGTGGTGGCGAAGGCCCGGGCCCAGGGCCGGGTCGTGGTGCACTGTCACGGCGTCTTCGACCTGCTGCACATCGGCCACATCCGCTACTTCGAGCAGGCCAGGCGGATGGGGGATCTCCTGATCGTGACCCTGACGCCCGACCGGTACGTGGACAAGGGGCCGCACCGCCCGGCCTTCACGCAGGACCTGCGCGCGGAGTCCATCGCCTCGCTCTCGTGCGTGGACTACGTGGCCATCAACCGCTGGCCGACCGCCGAGGAGACCCTGCGGCTCCTTCGGCCCGACCTCTACGTCAAGGGGTCCGAGTTCAAGGAAATCACCAGCGACATGACCGGCAAGATCGGCCGCGAGGAAAAGGTCGTCCGCGAAGTCGGCGCCCGCCTGGCCTTCACCGAGGACATCGTGTTCAGTTCCAGCAACCTCATCAACACCCACATGTCCCTGTTCCCGGTCGAGGTGAAGGAGTACCTGAACCTCTTCAAGACGCGGTACTCGCTGGACCAGGTCCAGGAGGCGCTCGGCCGGCTCTCGAAGCTCAAGGTGCTCGTCATCGGCGACACGATCATCGACACCTACGTGTACTGCGAGGCCATCGGCAAGTCGTCCAAGGATCCCGTGCTCGCCCTGCGGCACCAGTCCGAGGACAGCTTCGCGGGCGGGGTGCTGGCCGTGGCCAACCACGTGGCGAACTTCGCGGGCCGCGTGGAGCTGTTCACCGTGCTGGGCACGGTGAACACGCGGCAGGAGTTCATCACCTCGAGCCTGGCCTCCAACGTCACGCCGCATTTCTTCCTGCGGCCCGGCGCGCCGACGATCGTGAAGCAGCGCTTCCTCGAGGGCTACTCGCTGTCCAAGCTGCTGGAGATCTATTACATGGACCAGTCCGACATCCCGGACGAGACGGTCCGCGAGGTGAAGGCGGCCTTGGAGGAGAAGCTGGAGGAGTGCGACCTCGTGGTGGTGGCGGACTACGGGCACGGGATGATGGCCAAGCCCATCCGGCACCTGCTGTGCGAGAAGGCGAAGTTCCTGGCGGTGAACACGCAGGCCAACGCGGGCAACCGCGGCTTCAACACGATCACCCGCTACCCGCGGGTGGACTTCGGCTGCATCGCCGAGCACGAGATGCGCCTGGAGATGCGCGATGCCGAGGGCGAGTTGCGCCCGATGATCGAGAAGCTCGCACCCCATCTGAAGAGCAGGCTCTTCGTGGTGACCCGCGGGAAGAAGGGCGCGCTGATCTGGACCGCCGACGGCGAGTTCGTGATCGTGCCGGCCTTCGCCATGAAGGTCGTCGATCGCGTCGGGGCGGGGGATGCCTTCCTGTCCGTCACGGCGCTGGCCGCCGCGACGGGCGTCCCGCCGGAGATGCTGGGCTTCGTCGGCAACGTGGCCGGGGCGCAGGCCGTCGAGATCATCGGCAACCAGAAGGCCATCGACAAGCTCAAGCTCCAGAAGACCATCGTCTCCATGCTCAAGTGATCCATGCACGCCGAACCGCCCCAGCGCCCGCCCGCCGACCTGTTTGACCGGGGCCGGCTGCAGATCAAGCCGCTGGCCGATCGGAAGCACGACCTCGGGTTGGGCAGCATCAAGCCGCTGGAATCCGTCCTGTGCATCGAGCCCGCGCTCCGTGCGGTCGCCGCGCACATCCTGGCGGCCCGGGATGCCGGCGCGGCCGTTGTGCTGATGATGGGCGCGCACGTGCTGCGCGAGGGGATGCAGCGGTACCTCGTGGACCTCATGAAGCGGCGGCTGGTCACCCAGGTGGCGCTGAACGGCGCCGGGCTGATCCATGATTTCGAGCTGGCGCTGATCGGCCAGACGACCGAGAGCGTGGCGCGGTACATAGCCGAGGGGCAGTTCGGGCTCTGGCAGGAAACGGGCCGGATCAACGACCTGGTGGCCGCCGCCGCCCGCAACGGGCTGGGCCTGGGCGAGGCCGTGGGCGCGGCGATCGCCGAGGGCGCCTTCCCGCACAAGGACATCAGCCTGCTGGCGCACGCCTGGCGGCTCGGCGTCCCGGTGACCGTCCACGTCGGCATCGGGTACGACATCGTCTATGAGCATCCCAACTGCGACGGCGCGGCGTGGGGCGCGGCGAGCTACACGGACTTCCTGCGGTTCACGAAGGGGCTGGAGCGGCTCGAGGGCGGGGTGGTGATGAACTTCGGCAGCGCGATCATGGCGCCGGAGATTTACCTGAAGGCGCTGGCCATGGTCCGCAACGCGGCGCGGCCGGAGGGCCGGACCATCGCGCACTTCGCCACCCTGGTCTGCGACCTGCACGACCTGCCGACGGACTTCCACGCCGAGGCCCCGCGCGGCACGGCGGGGTACTACTACCGCCCCTGGAAGACCATGCTCGTCCGCACCGTCGCCGACGGCGGCGAGAGTTTCTACGTGCGCGGCCGCCATGCCCAAACCATCCCGGAGCTGTGGAGCGCCGTGAACGAGGTCGAAGCCGCGCGCGCCAGGACCAGGCCGGCGTAGCCCCGGCACCCCGTCGCAGAACGCCCTTGCCCCGGGCCGGAGGGCGGTCCTATACTTGGTCCGGGAAGGGGGTGTCGTATCCAGTGAAAAGCCTGCCCATCCGCACGTCCTATGCGGTCGTTTCCCTCGCGTGGTTCTCGTCGATTGGCGTTTGGGGCGCGGACTGGTCCACACCGGCCGGCGCCGAACAGGAGATCGCGAGCGTGGTGCGGGGGATCGCGGCCCAGGTGGAGCACTCCGTCGCCCGGCTTTCCCCGTCCGCGCCGGTCCCGACGTCGGAGTTCCAGGCGCTGGAACAATATGTCGACGAGTACCTCCGCCGCCATGGCGAGAAGGTCTCCGTCGCCAACCCGGTGTGGGTCCTGACCAACGCCTGCAATCCGGAGGCCGTGCAGCGCGACTACGAACGGATCCTGCCGGTCGGCAAGCAGCGCAACGCCTACGTCGAGGTCAACAACAAGCTGAAGGAGAAGTACGACAAGCTGCTCCAGCTGTCGGCCTACGACGTGCTGGCCCAGGGCATCGGGCTGATCCTTTTTCCGCCGGAGAGCGGGATGGATATTTTCCAGGAACTCGGGTTGCAGGTGATCGAAGACTACATGACGCCGAAGTACAGGCCGCTGGGCGCCGATCGCCTGCGATCCACCGCAATGCCGAAACTGGCCTCGGAACTGAAGCCCGACCAGGAAAAACTGCTGGCCGTCCTGCGAGAAGCTCCGGCCAACAAGAACGACGTGCCCCGGATTTGCCGGGAAGCCCAGCGCCTGGCGGCATCGTGCGAAGAGAAGTCCTCGCGGATTTACGCGGAACTGCTGCGAGAGCACGAAGAGTTCAAAAAGCGGGCGCCCGGGGTGCTGGCGTATGTCGCTTCCATCGCGACCGAGGTGGACCGAATCCTTCAGCGGCGGGCGCATCTTGTGCTCTGCGAGGTCTCCCCGAGCCCGCTGGCCTTGCCCGGCGTCAGCGCGTATTACCCGCTGACCCTTCACCTAGTCTACGACAGCGGGCTCCGGCGGCAGGCGCTGTACAACGACGTGGTATTCGAGCAGGACGAGCCGCCGGTGGTCCGGTTGTATCCCAACGCGGGAACCGGTCATGCCATCGTGGAGGGTGTGGCGGAGGGTACGGGCGAAGTGCGCATCCGGTCGAAGGCCGACGGCAAGTTGCTGGGCTCGTTCCGCGTTGAGGTTGCGCGTCGCTCGGCCCCGGCCTCCCTGGCCCCGCAAGGCCCCCCGCCCCCGATCAATCCGCCGCCGTCCGCGGGTTTTCCCGCGGTGGACTTCACGGCCTCGCCGGACAAGCGGGTGTACTCGGTCGGCGAACCGATCCGGTTCACGCAAATCGCTGTGTCCAATGTGAATGACTGGACGTTCACCTGGTACGTGACCGGCGACGAGAAGACCGGGGTGGAGATCGACCATGCCTTTTCCAGCCGCGGGCTGCATACCGTCCGGTTGGTCGTGAGGTCCAAGGCCACGGGGGAGGAAGACGCGCTGGCCCGTACCATCACCGTGGGGGATGCCGAAGGGGAGGAGGAGCCGCCGCCCCCGGGAGAAAGCGGCGCGGGCACGGTCGCGCCGCCGGTCGGCCCGATCGGCCAGGTCAACGACTTTGTCACCGAAACGCTTCGCGACCGGGGCGTGGTCGGCGTGGCCGTCCGCTTCTACCGGGGAGGTTCAGGCGACTGGTCCGAGCCCGTTTCGTTCGTGAATACCGAAGGCGCCCAGGATGTGAGCCTGCAAACGGGGGAGCAGGCCGACGGATACAATACCGGCTGGCTGCTGTATGCCGGCAACGGCAAGCCGCGCTTCAAGCTGCTGGGTTGCGATTTCGGGCGGCGGACGGGCCGGGTGGTGTACGAAGGCGCCCTCGACCTCCAGGGGCAGGACTACAAACCGGGCTCGCTCAAGTTCAAGACCGTGCACGCCCGGTGCGCCAAGGTCACCTGGGAGGCTGCCAACGGCAGCCTGTACGGGGCCACCATCTGGAAATCCCCGACACCCGCCGTGCCGAATCCCAACAGCTTCGTGAAGACCGGCGTGGAGTATGAGAACCCGATCGAATTCAGAGAGCCAACGGAGTCCGGCCAGGTTAATGCGCCGGGCGAACTCACGATCGGCGGAAGCGGCACGAACCTGTTCGTCAACGTGCCGCCCGGCATGGCCAACGTCACGGCCTCGATGGAACTCTCCTCGGGGGTCAAGGCCGTCGGAGCCGTCGCGGCCGATGGCGTCTTTGTCCGCCTGGAAGACATGCCCCGCGAGACGGGGCGGGAGTTCGTTTTTGCCTTGAGTCCCGGTCGCCACCTTCTGCCCTGCCCGGACACGCGGAAGCTCCCGGCCGACGCGCGCGCGGTGGATGTGAAGCTGTTCGACAATACCACCAAGGCGCTGCTACGCCGTCACCTGGCGCCACTGGCCAGGTCGGAGACGGCCGTGCCGCTGCGGAAGGACGAGAAGCCGGGCCCCGTCCTGTCCGAGTTCCGCTACGGTTCCGGCGTCTGGCCGGTCCGGCTGCAGGACGGCGTGCTGGAGGTGCGGGGCAACGGGCGGTGGGCGTGGGGCGATCAATGGAAGCTCGTGGACCGGTATGTGAAAGAGTTCAACGGCGTCGGCACCGACCAGGGGCCGGGCCTGGCGTATACGAGGGACGGCCGGATGTGGGACGTGATATTGCTGAACTACCAGAACGGCGACCGGGTGCCCGTCAATTCCTACAGCGAGAAGGTCGAGGTGTATTACGGCGGCCAGTACGGCTTCTCGTACCGCGTGGGCGGCCACAGCTTCAGCTACAACCATGGACTGCTCAAGGAAATCGATCCGGCTACGGGGAACTTCCTGTCGCCGTAACAAGAGGCGAGCGTGCATTATGAGAATCAACCTGTGGATGGCGTTCGGGTTGGCATGGTTCCTGACCTCCTGTTCCGGGGAGAAGGGCCCCTTCCGTGAAATCCGCGCCTGGGACTTCAAAGAAATGCAATACGCCATGGTCTTCTGTGCCGCGGCGACCAACCAGGACGAAGCCGCGGTCCGCCGGGAAGCGGATCGGATGGCCGGGGAACGGCTGCGGAGCCGGGAGAAGGTGGACGTGGTCATCCTGTACGATGCCGCTCGCGCCAAGGAAGTCTCTTCCGAGAAGGCCATGGAGAACATGATGCAGGGGGGCGGAGGCAGCGTTCAGGTCTTTCTGTACGGCGGGCAGATGGAGGGTGGGGGGTACCTTTCCGCGACGCGGGATGATCCCGAACCCCGGTGGATCTACGTCCCGTTCCGGGACACCCAGGCGTCGGCCCGCGACCGGGCGTTTTCGAAATAGGTGGACAGCAAAGGAGTCGCATGAAAACGAATCGGTTTTGCCGTGGCGTGGTCCTGGTGGCGGCCATCGGCCTGGTGGGCGCACCGGGATGGGCCGGCGCCGGTGCGGCGCAGGCCGACCTGGATGAGGCGCTGGGTTGGGCTTCCGACCCATCGTTGTGGGCCGGGCTCAAGGGCGCCCGTTACATAAGCGGCATCTCGATCAAGGCGGGCATGGCCGACGGATCGAGTGCCCCGGTTGAAAAGGCGCTGGAGCCGCCGGCCGCGGGTGACGGCCCGGCCTCGCCGGAGATCGAAGACGTAGTGGATTGGATCCAGTATGACCTCTCCATCCTTGTCTATGCCTCGGCGGAAGCCGCCCGCGAGGGGCTGGGCGGCCTCATGGCTGGCGAACGGCGTGTTCTGGCCGTTGGCGACGAGGGATACGTCGGCGGGGGAGACGGCGTGCTGTTCCCCGAGGGCGGCGAGGCGTTGAGCCAGGGGCAGCGGACGGCCGCCTTCCGGGTAGGCCGGTTCAACATGCTGGTCCAGCAGGACTGGCTGGGCCGGCGGGAACTGCCCGAGGGGCCGAATCCTGTCCAGGCCTTGCTGGACTATGACTTCGCGTCGCTGTCTGCGGCATTGGCGCAGTTCGCGGCCGGCGCGGCTGTCGCGCCGGAGTACAGCGCGCTGTTCGACCGGCTCCTCGCCCTCGAGGCGGAAGGGAATACGGTCGAGGCCATTCGCCTGGTTCCGGCCCTCTACGCGTGCGACATCCCGGTCGATGCGTTCTATTCAACACTGGAGGACGCGCGGGCAAGGTTGCTGAACCGCCTGGTGGAGCAAAAGCAGGTGGTCGTGGGCGGATGGGTCATGAATCTGGCCGTGGCACGGGATCTGTTCGTCACGCAGGAACTCACAAAACCCGATAGGCTTTATCGGCGCGTGCAGACGCACGGGGATCTGCCGGCGGACCGATACCTGTACTTCATGGTGGTGGCGGGCCGGGAGCCGGCGGCGTCCCCGGCCGCACCGCTCAGTTCACCGGCGTTGCCCGATTTCGATCCGGGGCCCGCGGTGACCAACCCGGATCCCTGGCTGGTTTCCGCGGCGCTCTTCCTGGCGCGAAAAGGATATGGGGCCGTGCCGGTTCGGCCGGTGCTGGATCGCTGGGCTTCGCGGCGCGACCTGTGGGACGATATCTGCACCGAACAGGCCCTTCTTTTCCTCGCAGCGCAGCCCGGTGGGCCGGAAACGGTGGAGAACGAGAACGTGACGGATGTATTGCGCAGGCTGACGCCCGTGGCGGAGGATCGCGCGGAGGCGCAGGCGCTGTTTGTCGATTACGTCTCGCTGCAGCCGGTGCCGCCGCGCGGCGTCCGCCTGGAAAGCATGAAGCCCGGCGCGACGGAAGGATCGTTCGAGCCGGCGGACGTCAAGCCGGTCTCCGGATCGGAAGCCTTCATGCCGCTGGCGCCGGGCTATCACCGGTTCCGCTATCTCGACGGCGCCGTGCACGGCACCAGCCGGGTCTTTGAAGCCATGCCTGGCTCCCTGGTCCGCGTGTGCACGGCGGTGCTCGGCGGTCCCTGATGCCCGGATTCCGGCCGGCCGACGGTTCCGAAATGACCTTGTTCCGGGGCGTCGTCGCCGTTATCGTATCTTCGGGTTGACACACCGCCCATGAGCACCGGCCAGTACATGTCGCAGACGCAGCAGCAGCGGCTGCAGATGGTGCTGGCGCCGCAACTGCGCCAGTCGCTGGCCCTGCTCCAGGTGCCCATCCTCGAGCTGCGGACGCTCGTCCAGGAGGAGATGCAGCAGAATCCCACCCTGGAGGAGAAGGCGACGCGGGACACGCCCGTGGAGATCGAGCCGGGCACGAACGAGCCGGAGAAGGACAAGGCCCTGGATTTCAAGGAGGAGTTCGAGGTCCTGGCCCGCCTGGACGACGAGTGGCGGGAGTACTTTCACCAGAACCAGGCCGCCAACCCCTACACGGCCGAGGACGCCGCGCGCCGCCAGCACTTCTTCGACTCGCTGACCCAGACCGAGTCGCTCCAGGAACACCTGCGGAACCAGTTAATCCTGACCGAGCTGTCCGAGGAGGACCGCCGCGTCGCGGAAATGCTGGTGGGCAGCATCAACGACGACGGCTACCTCGTCACGCCCCTGGCGGACCTGGCCCAGGGCACCGGCTTCGACCTGGCCCGGCTGGAAGAGCTGCTTCATCTCATCCAGGAATTCGATCCCATCGGCGTGGGCGCGCGGGACCTGAAGGAATGCCTCCTCCTGCAGTTGAACCGGCTCGGTAAAGGCGACTCCACCGCGGCGGCGATCGTACGCGACCACCTCGACGACCTGGGCGCGCGGCGCTATCCGCAGCTGGCCAAAGCACTGGGCCTTCCGCCCGAGGAGGTCCAGGAGGCCGCGCGCTTCGTCTCCACGCTCGAACCCCGCCCCGGCCGCCTGTTCAGCGCCGAGTCCGCGAACTACGTCCTCCCCGAGGTCTCCGTGCAGAAGTCCGGCGACGACTACACGATCGCGCTGGATCGGGATTCGGTGCCCCACCTCTTCATCAGCAAGCAGTACCGCCAGTTAATGGAAAACCCGGAGACGACCGCCGAGGTCAAGGAGTACATCCGCGACAAGATCCGCGCGGGGACGTTCCTGATCAAGAGCATCTACCAGCGGCAGCAGACCATCTACCGGATCGCCCGCGAGATCGTCGCGGTCCAGCGGGATTTCCTGGAGCGCGGCGTCTCGCACCTGAAGCCCCTGACGATGGCGGAGATCGCCGGCAAGCTGGGCATCCACGAGACCACGGTCAGCCGGGCGATCGCCAACAAGTACATGCAGACCCCGCGCGGCGTGTTCGAGATGAAGTACTTTTTCACGCCCGGGTTCACCACGCAGGACGGCCAGGAGATCTCGAACAAGACCATCAAGGATTCCATCGCCCAGTTCGTCGCGAAGGAGGATCCGGCCGCGCCGCTGTCCGACCAGGCCATGGTGGCCCTGCTCAAGGAGAAGGGGATCACCGTGGCGCGCCGGACCATCGCCAAGTACCGGGACGAGCTCAAGATCCTTCCTTCGCACCTGCGCCGGGCAGGCTGACGGCGGCCGCCGGGACCGCGGGGACCGGCTTATCCGTCGGTGTTGCCGAGTATGATCTGGAAGCCCGGCAGGGCGCCGATGAAGGCCAGCACGTTCTGCGGCTGCAGGGGCTTGATCACGTAGTGCTGCACGCCCATCTTCCGCCCGAGCTCGATGTCCTTTTCGTAATCGGACGTGCTAAGCACAATCAGGGGAATCGCGCGCAGGCCGGCGTCGCCCTGGATCCGGGTGATCAGTTCGCGCCCGTCCATGCCCGGCAGGTTGAGGTCGATGAGCACGAAGAGCGGAGGCGGGTATTTCTCCCTGTCGGCATAGGCGCCCTGGTGGTTCAGGTAGTCCCACGCCTCCTGCCCGGACCGGACCACGTCGATGGCGTTCCAGACGTTGGCCTTGTGGAAGGCGCGCTGCGCCAGGACGGCGTCGTCATGGTCATCCTCGACCATCAGGATTCTCGAGGTTCGAACCGTTATATTCGGCATGGCTGCCTCCTCATGTGGTTTGCAGGCAGGGTGTGACATCGCCGGCCTGCGCAGTCGCCGGCTCTTTAGGCAGGCGAATCCAGAACGTGCATCCCCGGCCCGGCTCCGCGTCGAGGTCGATCGAACCGCCATGCTGGCGGACGATCTTGCGGCAGAGCGCGAGCCCGATGCCGGTGCCTTCGTACCGGTCGCTCGCGTGCAGCCGCTTGAACGGCACGAAGAGGCGGCCGGCGTCCTCGCGGGTCATCCCGATGCCGTTGTCCCGCACGTAGATTTTCCAGGCGTCCGGCTCCTCCACGGCGCCGACCTCCACGCGGGGCTCCGGCTTGTCGTTGAATTTCAGGGCGTTGCCGATCAGGTTCTGGAAAAGCTGGACCAGGCGGGTCTCGTCCCCCTGGACCACGGGCAGCGCCTCCGTCCGGATCACGGCGTTGCGCTCGACCAGGCGGTGGGAGAGCTGGTCCTTGACGATGTCGAGGATGTCCTGCAGGGGGAGGGAGCGCACGGCGAGTCCGTCCGAGTCCAGCTTGGCCAGGGCCAGCACGTCCTTGATCAGGCGGCGCATCCGCCCGGCCGACTTCTGGATCACCGAGAGGTAGTAGCGGCCGGTGTCGTCCACCCGGTCGGCGTAGTCCTCCAGGAGCAGCTGGGCGAAGCTCTCGATCTTCTGCAGCGGGGCCTGCAGGTCGTGGGAGGCCACGTTGGCGTATTCCTCCAGTGCCGCGTTGGACTCCCGCAGGCGCTGCTCCGTGTGCCAGAAATCCATGAAGTGCCCGATCCGGTCGCCGACGGCCATCATCAGGTCCCGCTCGGTCTCGGTCAGCGTCCGCGCCCCGGGTTCGTCCCGGAAGCGGATCTCGAGGGTGCCGATGGCCTTGCCGCGCTCCCGGATCTCGAACGACTCGACGCGGCCGGACTCGAAGAGGTTGGCCGACCCGTACTCCTCCTTACCGAGCCGGATCACCGCGCAGCAGCGGTCGCCCGCGTCGGGCAGCAGGATGTTGGCCGCCGCGCTCAAGGCCACCCGCGGCGAGCCCTCCACGCTGTCGAAGAGCTTCTCCAGGGCATACAGGCAGCCCAGCTCGGACATGCGCTGGCGCAGGGTCTCCACGTGCGCCCGCTGCTCCTCCTCCTGCGCGAAACGTTCGATCGCCCGCCGCGTCTTCTCCAGCAGCGTCTCGCTGAAACGGGGATCGGCCTGCTTGGTCACGTAGTCGGTGGCGCCCATGTGCAGCGCCTGGACCGCCAGTTCCTCGCTGCCGTGCCCGGAAAGGAAGATCACCGGGAACGGCGGCCCGATGGCGCGCAGCCGCTCCAGGACCTCCAGGCCGGAAAGGCCCGGCATCTTCTGGTCCAGGATCATGACGTCGAAGGACTGCTCCTCCACCCGGCGGAGCGCGTCGGCGCCGTTCGGGGCCTCTTCCGCCGCGTAGCCCCGCGCGGAGAACAACTCGGTCAGGTAGCGCCGCACCGCGTCGTCATCCTCCACGATGATCACGCGCTTCCTGTCGTTCTGGCCGGACGGGGTCATGGTGCTGAAGGATCAGCGGAAGCTTACCATCCGCGCCTCCGCTGTCACGTCGCGGTTGATGCCTCGAAAGCCTGTGATCTCGCCCTTCTTGTTGCGGACGGGGCCGGCCGTGCACTCGTGGACGGCCACGCGCCCGTCCGCCGTCAGCAGCGTGATCCGGCGATGGAACACCGTGGACGTGTCGGTGGAGAGGATTTTTTTCCGCTCGCCGACCTTTTCCTTCTCGGCGCTGCTCAAGAGTTCGAAAATCGGCTTCCCGATCAGTTCCCTGGGCGGCCAGCCCAGCAGTTTCTTCAGCGCCGCGTTGGAATAGGTGAACCGCTCCTCGTGGTCCGTCTCCCAGATCCAGTCGCCCGAGCACGACGCGATGTGCTCGAAGCGCTCGATGCTGGACTCCAGGGAGCGCTGGGCCTCCTTGCGCTCCTCGACCTCCTCGCCGAGCGCCCGGTTGAGCGAGGTGACGTAGGAGAGGATCAGGGCCAGGATCACGAACAGCGCCCCGGCGCCGATGAACCAATAGATATACTGGCGCAGCACGGTGCCGAACGACAGCCGCCCGTAGTCCTCGTACGGCGGCCGCTGCAGTTCCCGCAGCAACTGGCGCACCTCCTCGCGCGGATCCGGGACGGTCCAGCCCGTGTCCATGGCGCCGTCCGGGTCCAGGTCGCCGGGTCCGGCAGTGAGGAGCAGCGCCGCGACCTGGTCCGCGAGATCGGAATCCGTCCCGGGCAGCGCGACCAGCAGGCGGTCGGGATAGAGCCGGGTGCTGACCCGGAACGGATAGTCGGCCGGCGGTGGGCCTCCGAGGGCGAGGACCCGGATGCCGTTCAGGTCCAAGCGCCCTGCCGCGGCCATCTGTTCCAGGACGCCCGCCGTCACGATGCCGGCATCGGCCTGTCCCGCCAGCACCACCTCCACGACGGCCTGGTCGTTGGGGTTCATGATCAGCTTGCCGAAGGCTTCGCGGCTGTCGGTTCCCTGCGCCTTGAGTTCGCGCAGGACGGACAGCGAGGAGGCCAAGGGATCGCCGTCGACGGCCGCCACGGTGGCGCGCTGCAGGTCGCCGGTCTGCTGCACGGCGGAGTCTTTCAGGGTGAAGACTACGCCGCCCGTCTGCCGGGCGCGCCGGGTCTGCGCGAACCGCTCCAGCGCGGCCAGGGGCCGGAGTTGCACGCGGGACTCCAGTTGAATGAACTGAACGGGGTCCACGAACACAAGCCCGGGGCCGGTCTTGTCCACCTGGTTGACCCAGTTGACCCCGGCCCGGTTCACAATGAACTCGTGCCCCGGCAGTTGCCGGGATAGGTACGCGGCCGTCTTCTCCAGGAACGGCGCGTTGCGCAGGTCCTCCCCCTGGGTCGGCAGGACGATGGGAATCGGACGCGCTCCGCAGGCCACGGCCGTCATAATCAGAAGGCCGGCCGCGACATGCATCCGTGCTCCGCGCAGAGGCGTCTCCCTGCCTCCGCTTCGTCCCCGGCTTGCGCAGGTTATTGTATGCATGAGCCCTCCTTCGTCTGCTTGACGATGCCCGCTTCCGTTCTTCTGATAAGCCCCCAACTCCGTGGAAGCGAGCAAATAAAGTCCGCGTAGGGGTAATCCGACGGAAAAAAGCCGGCGCGTGCCGTGAAAACAGGAACGATAGGGCAGAGCGGCCGGTCCGGCGCGGCGGTTGACCGTTCCGCGTCCATCCGGTAGCGTCTGGGAAGATGAGTGACGCCCTCCGTTCGTTCATGCTGGGCGACGAGGACAAGCGACACCTGGCGGATGCTTTCCGATCGGGAGGGCCGTGCTCTGTCCAGGGCCTGCCGGTTTCCGCGCAGGCTTTCCTGTCGCTGGCGCTGCGGCGGACCGGGCCGCGGCCCGTGGTCTGGGTCGGCGACAGCGCCCGCACCCTGGACCAGTTTCACCAGGACGCGCTCGTTCTCTCCGGCGAGCGCGAGGAGGGCCTGGCCTGTTTCCCGGCCCGAGAGGAGGGCGCCGGCCGGGCCGCGCACCTCGACCGCATGGGCGACCGGCTGCAGACGCTCCGGGCCTGCCTGCAAACCGATCATCCCCTGCTGATCGCGACCTGCGTCCAGGCCCTGTTCCAGGATACGCCCGCGCCCGCCGCGCTGGAACGCGCCCGCCGCCGGCTGGCCGTCGGCGATTCGGCGGATCCCGAGGAACTGGCAGCCGGCCTAGGGCGGCAGGGTTATGTGTTCGAGGTCGAGGTCGTGCAGAAGGGCCAGGCCGCCCGCCGCGGCGGCATCCTCGACCTGTGGCCGCCGACCGAGGACTGGCCCGTGCGCCTGGAGTTCTTCGGCAGCACGCTGGAATCCATACGCGCCTTCGACCCCGTCGGGCAGCGCTCGCTGGAGAAGAAGACCGCGCTGGACCTCGCGCCCGCCGGCGAAGCCCTCGAATCGCCGGAGGCCGCCGCCGATCTCCTGGCCTATCTGCCGCCGGATACGCTCTGGATCTGGAACGAGCCGCAGAGCATCTTTCATCACGCCGAGATGTACCGCGCGATGCTCCCCGAAGACTCGCCCGCCCGCGCGGCGGCGGATTTTGAACGGTTCCGCCTCCGGGTCCAGCACCGATTCCGGGGCGGCCAGCTCGTCATCGGGCCGGACGTCGTGGAAACCGCGCCGCCCCGCGAGCTGGGTCTGCGGCCCTGTGCGGGCCTGCCCGGCCTGGAAGGCGAGGGGGCCTTCCGGCCGGACCTGCTGGACGAGGCACGGCGCCGGTTCCTGGACGACCTGTCCGCCCGGTCTCGCCAGGGCGAGCACGTGGTCTTCTTCTTCGACACCGAGGGCGCCCGCGAGCGGTTCCTGGAACTGCGCGGGACGAGGACCGGCTTTGACGTCCGGCTGGGCGCGCTGTCGGAGGGGTTCGAGGTTCCGTCCGCGAGGCTGGTCGTGGTGGCCGAGTCGGACCTGTACGGCTTCCGCAAGCGGCTTCCCGGCCGGTACGATCTGCACGGCCGCCGCCGAGGGGCGCGGGCCGACGCGGGCGCGCGGCTCGCGGAATGGATGGACATCCAGCCCGGCGAGCTGGTCGTGCACCTGGATCACGGCATCGGGAAGTATCTCGGCCTGTACGAGGTCGAGTTCGACGGCCGGGAGCAGGAGGTCATGGCGGTCGAGTATGCCGGCCAGGCCAAGCTGTACGTGCCGGTCTCGCAGGCCCACCTGTTGAGCCGCTACGTCGGGCTCGGGCGGCGCCGGCCGGACCTGCACGCCCTCGGCGGCAAGCGCTGGACGCGCGAGAAGGTCGCGGCGGAGGGCGCCGTGCGCGACCTGGCCGCCTCGCTGATCGAGACGCAGGCCCGGCGCGACCTGCTGGAGGGCCACGCGTTTCCGCCCGACACGCCGTGGCAGCACGAGTTCGAGGCGGCCTTCCCGTTCCGCGAGACCCCGGACCAGCACCGCGCGATCCTGGACGTGAAGAAGGATATGCAAAGCCGCCGGCCGATGGACCGGCTCGTGTGCGGCGACGTGGGCTACGGCAAGACCGAGGTCGCGATGCGCGCGGCCTTCAAGTGCGTCCAGGACGGCCGCCAGGTCGCCGTCCTCGTGCCGACCACCGTCCTCGCGCAGCAGCATTTCGACACGTTCGGCGAGCGCCTCGCGGCCTACCCGGTGACCATCGAAATGTTGAGCCGGTTCCGGTCCCGCGCGGCGCAGCGCGACACGGCGCGGCGGCTGGCGGAGGGCGCGGTGGACATCGTGATCGGCACGCACCGCCTGCTCCAGCCGGACATCCGGTTCAAGGACCTCGGCCTCGTGGTCATCGACGAGGAGCAGCGCTTCGGCGTGGACCACAAGGAGCACTTCAAGCGCCTGCGCGCGCTGGTGGACGTCCTCACGCTGACGGCGACGCCGATCCCCCGCACGCTCTACTTCAGCCTGACCGGCGCCCGCGACATGAGCACGATCGAGACCCCGCCCCAGGACCGGCTGCCCATCGAGACGCTCGTGGCTCAGGACTCCGACGAACTGGTCCGCGCCGCGATCCTGCGCGAGCTCAACCGCGGCGGGCAGGTCTTCTACCTCCACAACCGTGTTACGACCATAGACATCGTGCGCAACCGCCTGAAGACGCTCGTCCCCGAGGCCCGGGTCGAGGTAGGCCACGGCCAGATGCACGAGAAGGATCTGGCCGAGGTCATGCACCGCTTCGTGCGCGGCGAGTTCGACGTCCTGCTCTGCACGACCATCATCGAGAGCGGGGTGGACATCCCGAACGTCAACACCATCCTGATCGACCGCGCCGACCGGTTCGGCCTGGCCGACCTGTACCAGTTGCGCGGGCGGGTAGGGCGGTACAAGCACCAGGCCTACGCCTACTTCCTCCTGCCGCGCCACGGGCGGCTGTTCGACAACGCGCGGCGCCGCATCGGCGCGATCCGGCGCTACTCGGGGCTCGGCGCGGGCTTCAAGCTGGCCCTGCGCGACCTGGAGATCCGCGGCGCGGGCAACCTGCTCGGCGCCGAGCAGAGCGGGCACATCACCGCCGTCGGCTTCGACCTCTACTGCCAGCTGCTCAAGCGCACCGTCGCGCGGCTCAAGGGCGAGCCCGCGCCGCCGATCGTCGACGTGATGCTCAAGCTGGATTTCCTGGACCTGTCCCTGGCCCCGGAATGCGAGGACCGCTCCGCCGTGCTGCCGTCGGCGTACATCGAGGACGAGAACTTGCGGCTCGGTCTGTACCGCAAGCTGGCCTCCGCGAGCAGCGAGCCCGAGGTGGACGCCCTGGCCGTGGAACTGCGCGACCGGTTCGGCCCGCTGCCCGCGCCGGCCGCGCGGTTGCTGCAAGTGGCCCGGCTGCGGATCCGGGCCGCCGCTCTCGGCATCCGCTCCATCGAGGTCCGCGAGGACAAGGCCATGATGATGAAAGGGGAGTCCTACATCATGCCCAACGGCCGCTTCCCGCGCCTGAAAAGCGCGGACCCGGATCGGCGGCTGGAGGAACTGCTCGCGCTCGCCGCCGGCTGATATTCTCCACGGTCTCATGCCAAATCCGGGTGAATGCGGGTAGATTTCGGGCTCGCAGGAGCTCGCTCCTCCATGATTCCTGCCACTGGAGGGCGGAGCTCTGCGACGCCGCTCGTACCGCCTCTCACCCGTACCTGGTATCACTTCGTGCTGGGGCATCGCCTAGGGGCGTCGCTGGCCGGCGGCCGCGGGCGTCGCAAGCGACGCCCCCTCGTGTTTGGCCCTTTTCTTATCCTGTCAGTGCGTACAGGACGGCAGATTCGAGTCGAGGGAGGGGTTTTTTGGACTTCTGGGTAGGGGGTGATGTGTGCACGAAGTCACATAAACCCGGTCGAA
>JAGNIJ010000016.1 GCA_018001225.1 Kiritimatiellia bacterium
GCCTCCACCTCCGCCTCCACCTCCGCCTCCACCTCCGCCTCCACCTCCTCCGCCGCCGCCTCCTCCGTATGAAGGACAGGAACTCTAGTCATCGCGGCGACTTCTGATTCCATAGCCGGATTCAGCCCCATGACCATGGGCCCGTCGGACAGGCGCCTGGCATGGGGCTGTCTTCTTTTCCTGGTGGCGGCGGCCTGGCGATGGGCCGGCCTGAAACGCGCGGACGCGCTCTTCTTTACGGTCGCCGCGGCCTCGCTGCTGGCGCTCTACTTCCTCTCCGGCCGGCGCCCGCTGAAACAGGATGCCTTTTTCTGGCTGGGCCTGCTCTTCCTCGCCTACCTGGGCCTTCAGTTGTGGAACACCGGGCGGGAACTCCAGTATGACGCCGATGCCCGGCGCTGGCTCTACTCTCCCCCGCCCCATCCGCGGCTCCCGTGGTCTTTCACCCGCCGGGAGGCGGCACAAATGCTTTACTGGTTTTTCCCCGCCTGGGTGCTCGCGCTCTGCCTGCGGGCTCCCGGGATGACACGGAAGAACCTGGGGCTGGTGATGCGCGGCCTGGTCTTCACCGGCGGGGCGCTGGCCCTATGCGGAGCGGTCCAGTTCCTGTCGGGCTCGCCGCACCTGATCTGGCGCATGCCGCCGCGCGCGATTTCTTTCGCCTCCTTCGGCTACGCCAACCACGCGGCGGCCTATTTTCTCCTGCTGGCCGGCGTGGCCGCCGGGCTGCTGTTCCGGCAGGTGTTCCGCCGGGACCGGCCGATGAGCCGCTTGACGGTCGCCGGCCTCGCGGTCAGCCTCGCGCTGTGCCTGGCGGGCGCCAACCTGTCCTTAAGCCGGGGAGGCATCCTCCTGGCCTGGCTGCTGGCGGCGTTCACCGCCGCATACGGGATGGTCCGGGGCTGGCGCCTCCTCCGGCCGGCGGCCCGCGTCCACGGACTGGTCGCCGCGGCGGTGGTGGGCACGGCTCTCTATTTCGCCGTGCTGGGCGTCGGGGGCCGGGCCATCCGCGGGGAATTCACCCCTCGCCGCCGGCCGGCGCACCAACTCGTTCCGGGCCTGGCGCAATTCAATCTCGATCTCTCGGATCGTCCGCGCCTCTGGAAGGCCGCCTGGAGCGCGTTCAAGGATTACCCGCTGTACGGGACCGGCGGGTGGGGCTTCCGTTACGTTGTGGCGTTCTATTTGCCGCCGGAGGAATGGGATTACCTCCGCAACAATCCCGGCCGCGCCAACGTCCATTGCGACCCCCTCCAGTTCCTGGCGGAGTTCGGCCTGGCCGGCGGCGGCCTGATGGCGCTGGCGGCCGCCGCGCTGACCGTCCCTCTGCTCGGGCGCGGTGGCCTCCGCGGGGCGGTCTTCACCATGTCATGCGCCGGCTTGCTTTTGGTCGCCGCGTTCAGTCTAATCGACCTGCCGTTTCGCTGTCCCGCCGTGTTGTGGACGTGGACGGCTGTCCTGGCGGCGCTGCCCGGATTAACGGCGCGGGGTCCGTCACCCGAGTTGCTGGTTTCGACCTGACCCCGGCGCCCGACGAGGAGGAGATTGCATGGAACAGAATCAAGGCAGAATGGAAGCGTCCCCGGCGCCCACCCAGGCCCCGGACCCGCAGTCTCTCTATGGAAGCGCCCCCTACTACGGAAGCCTCTACGGCGCGCCCCCGACGGGCGTTGCGCTGCTCGATCCGCGGCGCCTCCTGCGCCGCTGGCGCACCTTCGCCATGGTCCTGGCGCTGGCGGCGGTCGCGGCCGTCGGCTACCTGTGGACCGCCGAGCGCATCTACCGCGCCAACAGCCTGATCGAGTTGAGCGTGCGGCGCCCGCGCATCATGACCCAGCAGCCCGCGGTCATCGAGGAGCAGACCGGCGCGCAGCAGTCCGCCGAGGTGTTCAACACGCGCCTCGAGCGCTTCAAGGGCCGCACCATGCTCCTGGCCGCGCTGGCGCGGCTGGATGCCGACCACCCCGGGGTGTTCTATCCTCCGGATGCCCGCGCCTCGGGGAAGACCTCGCCCGAGAAAACGCTCGAAAAGCGCCTGCGGCGGTTCGAGAAGGGGCTCACCCTGACGCTCGTCCGCCGGTCGCGCCTGATCCGCGTGGAGTTCGAGCACCCCGTCCCGGAAGTGGCGGCGGCGGCGTGCAACGCGTTCACCGCCGCGGCCGAGGCAAACGCCTACGATGAGAACCGGTTGACGTCCGACGCCGCCGTCGTGTGGCTGGAGGCGCAGGCCGAGGTGCAGCGCAAGGAACTCCTGGCGGCCGAAAACGCCCTGCTGGAGTTCCGCCAGAAATACAAGATCGACGCCCTGGAGAGCCAGAGAAAGACGGTGGATGCCGCCCTGCAGGAATTCAACCAGGCGCTCGTCGAGGTCGAAAGCCGCGAGGCCACGGCGCGGGCGCTGTCCGTCCGGCTGGAGGAGCTGAAGCTGGACCCCGAGAAGGCGGGCGACTTCCCGGCGGAGATCCCCCTGGCCGAGGAAATCCGCGCCGCGCTCGAACAGTGGCGCGTGACCGTCGTCGAACGCGACGGCCTGCTGGCCACGTACACGCCGAAACATCCCGAGATCCAGACGCGGGACAACATGGTGGCGCTCTACCGCGAGCAGGCGCTGAAGGTTCTCGAGCGGGCCCGGGCGACCGCGCGCTCGAATCACAAGCTACTGGTGGACCAGGCCGAAACGCTACGCCGTAAGAAGGACGAGCAGATCCAGCTCGCCGCCGAGCTGGAGATCGAGATTGTGGAGCACAGGACTCGCCTGGCCGCCCTGGAGCGGACGCGCGACGCCGCCGACCAGTCGTTCCGCGGCATCCTGACCCGCATCCAGGACGCCCGCATGGCGGCCGACGAAAACACGGCGACCATCAAGACCGTGGATCCGGCGGTCGTGCCCACCCGGCCCGTCCGCCCGCAGCCGATCCGCACGCTGGTCCTGGCGCTGCTGCTCGGATGCATAGGCGGGCTCGGCCTGATCATCCTGTGCGACCTCTTCGAGGACCGGGTCACGGGCCCCGAGGACTTCGAGGGGCGCGGCCTGCCCATCCTCGCCGTGGTGCCGCACGTGAAGGGCGCGGACCGCTCGTCCGTCGCCACCGCCACGATCCGGCAGCGCTTCAGCGAGGTGAGCGAAGCCTTCGCGGGCCTCGGCGCCATGCTCGACTCGCCGCGACACAAGGAGCAGTCGAAGGTCATTCTCGTGGCCAGTTCCATTCCCGGCGAGGGCAAGACCGTGACCAGCTGCAACCTGGCGGCCACGCTCGCGAAGAAAGGCCGGCGCATCCTGCTCGTGGATTTCGATCTCCGCCGCCCGCGGCTCGCGGGCATCTTCCCGATCCCGACCGGGCGGACCGACCTGCTGACGGCGCTGACGGGCCCCAGTCATCCGTTCGTCGGCCTGCCCTGCCCGGCGCCCGATTGCCCGAACCTGGACGTGATCGCCAGCCGGCCGGCCACCAGCAGCAGCCCGGCCGACGCCTTCGGCACGGCGACGGTGGAAAACCTGATGGCCTGGGCGCGAACCAAGTACGACCACGTCGTGCTGGACGCCCCGCCGCTGGGTCTCGTCAGCGACACCCTGGCCCTCGCGCCCCTGGCCGACTTCACGCTCGTGATGGTCCGGCCGGAAGTCAGCCGGAAGCGCCTGACCTGGCACACGATTCACCGCCTGCGGGAGTCCGGCATTCACAGCCTGGGGCTGGTGGTGAACGACCTCGATGTCTCCAGGATGCTCTACAGCACGTACAGCCCCTACTACCATTACCAGCAGCACTACAAGAACTACGCGCCGGCCGGGGAAAATGGCGGCGGTTGACGCATGCTTCCGGGAACGCTCCAGGCCCGCCCGCCGGGAAACAGCGCCCCCTGGCGCTTCCTCACGGCGGGCTACGCCTTCTACGTGCTGTTCATCCTGCTGAACGACCTCACGGGCGGCGAGCGTCAAATCCTGGGCGCCGCGTTTTTCCTGGCCGTCATCACGGCGTGCGCCGCCCGTCATCTTTTCCCGCTTCCCCTGACCGGGCTGACCGTGGCGCTGCTGTTTTCGGCCTTGCTGCCCGCGGTCGCCCTGCTGGCCGGCCTCACCACCGGGGACGACAGCTCGCCGGCCTACGTCATCAAGTACTTCGCCCTCCTGTTCGTCCTCCTGGCGGCCTCTTCGCTCCACCTCGCCCCCCTCTATCGAGCGCCGGAGCGCTGGTGGGGGCTCGGCGCCGTCCTGGCCGTGCTGGCCGTCGGCCTGGTCCAAGGCCTTTCGTTGGAGCGCGTGGAGGGTTCATTCGCCAATCCCAACAATTACGCCCTGGCCGCCATGAGCCTCCTGTTCTTCGTCGATCACGCGCGGGATCCGCGGTGGTTCATCCTCGGGACGCACGCGCTCGTGTTTGTCCTGATCCTTCTCTCCGGCACCATGGGGGCCCTGGCCAGCTACCTGGCCGGCCTCGCCGTCGCGCTGTTGCACACGCGCCTCGCGAAGCTCACGTATGCCTCGCTGGCCGCGGCCGCCCTGCTCGGCGCGATCGTGTTGATCATCTTTCGCACCGTCGATCCGGAGGCCCTCGCCGAAATGCGGTACATCGGCCCCCTCTGGTCGAAGGTCTATGTCGCGCAGCAGCATTACGCCGACCTCGCCGCGGGCGAAGACCTGAATTTCTGGGAATTGGGCAACGAGTATGGCGGCGTGGAATATACCTCCTCGATCTGGCGCCTCGCGCACTGGCGCGAAACGCTGCGGGAATTCCGCCGCGCCGGCGCATTCGCCCGGCTCCTCGGCCACGGGATCGGCTCCAGCAGGGTCTTCCTGGAGAAACTACCCCACAACGATTATCTCCGCCTGCTGTTCGAGGTGGGCATCCTCGGCCTGCTGGCCAACCTCGCCGCCTGGTTCATCCTGTACCGGCGCACCGAGCTGGCCGCCCGCGGACCCGCCATCATGATGGCCGCCTACGCCTTCACCGAGAACAACCTCGACAACTTCCTCGTGATGAGCCTCTTCGCCCTGTTCCTGGCCAGCGCGGCCCGCCCGGCGCCCGGCGCCGCCGGGCCCCCGGGGGCGCCGCCATGAAACCGGTCTGCTTCCTCAATAACCACCTCTGCCTCCGCGGAGGCTCGGAACGCGTGATGTTCGAAGAGGCGGCCATGCTCCGCGGCCGGGGCCACGAGGTGAGCTTCTTCGGCTGCCGCGGCCCCAGCGACCTGGAGCAGGAGCATGCCGCGCTCTACCCGCCGCGCGTCGCCATCGAGCAACTCCGCGGGTTCGGCAAGTGGCGGCACGCCCTGCGCGTCGTGTATAATCCGGCGATGGGCCGCGCGTTCCGGCGGTTCCTGGACGTCGCGCGGCCCGGCATCCTGCACGCCCACAACATCTACGGCGGCCTGACCACCGCGGTCCTCGACGTCGCCCGGGAGGCCGGGCTCCCCGTGGTCCTGACCGTGCACGACTACAAGCTGGTGTGCCCCTCGTACCTCGCGCTCGATCACGGGCGGGTCTGCTCGGCCTGCGCCGGCGGACGGTTCTACCGCTGCCTGTTGAAACGGTGCCACAAGTCCAGTCTCGCTGCCTCGGCGCTCTACACCGCGGAGGCCTACCTCGTCGCCTGGGGGAAAAAGTATGCGCCGATCCGGCGGTTCATCTGTGTGAGCCGGTTCGCTCGGCAGACGCTGCTCGACAACGGTTACGCCCCCGACCGCCTGGCGTACCTGCCGAACAGCGTCGAAACCGCCGGCGTAGTGGCCTCGCCCGGCGAAGGCGCGCATGCGCTGTACGCGGGCCGCCTCTCGATCGAGAAGGGCGCCCGCACCCTCCTGCGGGCCATGAAGGGATTGGACATCCCCCTGCGCGTGGTCGGAGACGGTCCCCTGCGCGGCGAACTGGAGGCCGAGTCCGCCCGCCTGGGCCTGCGGGGCCGCGTGACATTCGCGGGATACCAGTCCGGCGAGGCGCTGGCCCGGGAATTCCGCGAGGCGGCCTTCCTCGTCATTCCGTCCGAATGGTACGAAAACGCCCCGATGAGCGTGCTCGAGGCGTTCGCCCACGGCAAGCCCGTCATCGGCGCGGACATCGGCGGCATCCCCGAGATGGTCGAGCCGGGCCAGACCGGCCTGCTCTTTCCGGCCGGCGACGCCGACGCCCTCCGCGAGCGCATGGACACCTTGGGACGCGACCGCGCCCGGCGGGAGGAAATGGGCCGCGCGGCCCGGCGGCGCGCGGAAGAAGAGTTTTCGCCCGAACGGCACGCGGAGGAACTGCTGGAAGTTTATGAAGATTGCCTTCGCCGTGGTTAAGAACGTCGCCCGGGGCGGCGGAATCGAACGATACACCGAGGAACTCGGGGCGCGGCTGGTCTCCCGGGGCCATGGCGTCCGGGTCTACTCCATGCGCCACCACGGCCGCATCGAGCCCGACTACCGGGGGATGCGGATTACCGGGGTGCCGTGCCTGCCGTTCACCCCCACGGAAAAAGTGAGCGCGGGCGTGGCGGCCGCGATTCACGCCGGCCTGTCGCCGTGGGCGGACGTCGTCCACCTCCATTCTGTCGGGCCCGGCGTCATGGGCTGGTTCACGCGGCTCTGCCGCAAGCCCACGCTGATCCAGTTCCACGGCATCGAGTGGAAGCGGACGCGGTGGTCGCGGTTCGGCCTGTCGGTGCTGCGGAGCCTCGAGCGGTGGTCCATCCGCGCCAACCGCCACGTCACCGCCGTCTCGCGGACGCAATGCGAATACTTTCGAGCCGAGTACGGCATCGAGGCGCGGTACATCCCGGGCGGCGCGGACGTCAAGGAGCCCCGGCCCGCGCACGAGCTGTATTCCCTCGGCCTTGAACCCGGGCGCTACGTGCTCTTCGCCTCGCGGCTGGTCCGCGAGAAGGGCGCCCATGTCCTGGTCGAGGCCTTCCGCCGTCTCGCCGCGCCGTGCAAGCTGGTGCTCGCCGGCGACGTGCCCGGCGAGGACGCCTACCGGGATGAACTGCGCCGCCTGGCGGGCGACGATCCCCGGATCGTCTGGCCCGGCTTCGTCCAGGGCGCGCTGCGGGACGAGCTGTTCAGCCACGCCCGCGTGTACGTGCAGCCGTCCGACGTGGAGGGCCTGTCCCTCGCCCTGCTGGAGGCCATGGGCCGCGGGCTCTGCTGCCTGGCCAGCGACATCCCGGAGAACGCCGAGGCCGTCGCCGAGGCCGGCGTCCTGTTCCGCCGGGGCGATGCCGCCGACCTTGCGGCGAAACTCCAGGATCTGCTCGACCATCCCGACACCGCGGCCACGTATGGCGGCCGGGCCGCCGCTCGCGTCCGCCGGGAATACTCCTGGGATCGCATCGCCGACGAGTTTGAGCGATACTACCGGGAAATCATTCTCGGAGCCGCCCGGCATGAATAAGCGCAACGACACGATCCGGTTCGCCAGCATCATCGTCACCTACCGCTGCAACGCGCGCTGCCACATGTGCCATACGTGGCAGCACCCGACGGACCCCGCCGAGGAAATCGGCGCCGCCGACCTGGCCCGGCTGCCGGACATCCCCACGCTCAACGTCACCGGCGGCGAGCCCTTCCTGCGCGACGACCTGCCGGAACTCCTGGACGTGCTGCGCGGCAAGGCGCGGCGGGTCGTCGTCAGCACCAACGGCTACCTCACCGACCGCATCGTCGAGGTCGCGCGGCGGCATCCCTGGATCGGCGTCCGCGTCAGCATCGAGGGCCTGCCGAAGGCCAACGACGAGCTTCGGGGGCTGCCCGACGGCTTCGACCACGGGCTGCGGACCCTGCTCGCCCTGCACCGGATGGGCCTCAAGGACATCGGGTTCGGCATCACCCTCTCCGACCGCAACGTCGCCGACCTGCTGGACCTCTACACGCTCTCGCAGATGATGGGCCTCGAATTCGCCACCGCCGCCGTGCACAACGCCTACTACTTCCACAAGACGGACAACCGGTTCGAGCGGCCCGACGCCGCCGTCGAGGCGCTGGAGAAGCTGATCGATGCCCTGCTCCGCAGCCGGCGGCCGAAGGACTGGTTCCGCGCCTACTTCAACCACGGCCTGATCGAGTACATCCGCGGGAACCCGCGCCTGCTGCCCTGCGCCATGGGCGGCGAGTCGTTCTTCCTCGATCCCTACGGCGAGATCCGTCCCTGCAACGTCATGGAGCGCAGCATGGGGAACATCCGCCAGCGCGACTTCCGGGACATCTGGCGCGGCCCCGAGGCGGAGGCGATCCGCCGGGAGGTGGCCGGCTGCGGCCGGCACTGCTGGATGATCGGCAGCGCGGCGGAACCGATCAAGCGGAACCCCTGGACCGTCCTGCGCTGGATCCTGCGGCGCAAGCTCCTCTCCCCGCGCGTCCGCAACAAAACACGTCACAGCCGTGAGTGATCTTGTTACGGCCGGGACGGCGGACGGCGGTTTCTTCTTGTGAGCACCGCCGTCTTCCGGCTTCATACTCGCCGTGCGCGAAATCCCGTACAACTACACCTCGGCGGACGACGGGCAGGTGATCCGGTTCCTGTTCGGGGAGGAGACCTGGGCCCGGTGGGAGGGCCTGCGCGCCAAGCGCGTCACCGGCCGGTCCGCCCGCCTGCTCCTGCGCGTCATCGGCGACCTCTTCGTGCTCAAGCGAAACCCCTTCATGATCCAGGACCTGCTGGACCATCCCCGGCGGCAGGCCGCGTTCTTCGAGGAGATGCGGAGCGAGCTCAAGACCGTGCGCGCCGGGGCCGGCCCGAACGAGGATGTCCTGCGGATCGTGGAGCAGTGCGAACGGGTCGCGGGCGAACTGGCGGCGGCGCTCGCCGCCGCGCCCGCGCGCCGCACGCAGATCCGCCGGCGGCTCGGCGCGATCATCGGCGAGGACAACGTCCTGTTCGACCCCTTCGCCCTCGTGTGCCACGCGACCGACGCCACCGACTGGCGGCTGTGCCTGCCCGCCGCGGTCGCGCGCCCGGGCCGGGAGGAAGAGGTCGCCCCCCTGCTCGCGGCGATCCGCGGGCTCGGGCTCCACGCGATCCCGCGCGGCGCGGGCACCGGCCTGACCGGCGGCGCCGTGCCCCTCCGCGAGAACTGCGTGATGGTCAATACGGAGAAGCTCAACCGCATCCGCGGCCTTTCCGGGAACGCGCTGGCCGTCGAGGCGGGCGTGATCACCGACGACGCGATCGAGTACGCCCGCCGGCGCGGCAAGGTCTTCGCCACCGACCCCACCAGCGCCTGGGCGTCCACGATCGGCGGCAACCTCGCCGAGAACGCCGGCGGCAAGACCGCCGTGCTCTGGGGCACGGCCATCGACAACGTGCTCCGCTGGCGGATGGCCCTGCCGGACGGGACGAACCTCGAGGTCCGGCGGCGGGCGCATCCCGGCCGGAAGATCCGGCCCGACGATACCGTGGAATTCGAGGTCGCCGGCGAGGACGGCCGCGCGCGGCAGACGATCACGCTCCGGGGCTCGGACCTTCGCAAGCCGGGCCTGTGGAAGGACGTGACGAACAAGGCGCTGGGCGGCCTGCCCGGCCTGCAGAAGGAGGGCACCGACGGGATCATCACGTCGGCCGAGTTCATCCTCCACGAGCCCTACCCGCAGCGGCGGACCTTCTGCCTGGAGTTCTACGGCGACGACATGGACGAGGCCAGCCGCGTGATCGTCGACATCTCGCGGGCGTTCGAGGCGGGCGGCGGCGAGGCGCTGATGGCGCTGGAGCATTTCGACGACCAGTACGTGCGCGCGATCGGCTACAAGAACAAGGCCCCGCGCGCCCGCCCGCCGAAGGCGGTCCTGCTCATCGATCTCGTCGGCCATACGCCGGACCAGCTGGCGGCCGGATCGCGGAAGCTGGAGGCCCTGCTCCACCCCTATCCCAACACCTGCCTGTTCGCGGCGCGCGACGACGCGGAGGCCGCCCGGTTCTGGCAGGACCGCAAGAAGCTGGGCGCCATCGCCGCGCACACGAACGCCTTCAAGCTCAACGAGGACATCGTCCTGCCCCTTGAGGCCCTCGCCCGGTTCGCGCGCTACGTGGACGGGCGCAACAACGACGAGAACCGGCGCAACCAGCAGTGGCTCGCGGCCGAGTTCGGGCGGCGCATCGAATCGGCCGCCGTCGCCGAGGACGCGGAATGGTACTCGGGCAAGATCCCGCGCGCGCGGCAGCTGTGCGCCGAGGCGGCGGAGCAGCTCGGGCGCGCGGCGCCCGAGGACCTGCGCAGCGAGCGCGTCATCCGGGAACTGCGGGCCGGGCTCGGTCAGCTCGTCTCCGGCTACCGCCAGATCGAGGCGGACCTGGACGCGGCCGAGCGCCACGTGCGGTCCCGCCGCATCGTGCTCGCCACCCACATGCACGCCGGGGACGGCAACGTCCACGTCAACATCCCCGTCTTCTCGAACGACCGCGACATGATGGAGCGGGCCGCGCGCGAGGCGGACGGGGCCATGCGGACGGCGGTGGAGATGGGCGGCGCGGTCAGCGGCGAGCACGGCATCGGCATCACCAAGCTCAAGCACCTCGAGCCGGAGCGCATCCGCGAACTGGACGAGCACCGCCGCCGCCTGGACCCGGACGGGCTCCTGAACCCGGGCAAGCTGCAGGATACCGGCGCGCTGGACGCCGTGTTCACGCCGTCGTTCAACCTGCTGGAGCTGGAGGCGCGCATTCTCCGGCACGGCTCGCTGGAGGAGCTGGCGCTGAAGATCGCGAAGTGCGTCCGGTGCGGCAAGTGCAAGGCGGACTGCTGCGTGTTCTATCCCGCGCGGAACCTGTTCTACCACCCGCGCAACAAGAACCTGGCGATCGGCGCGCTGATCGAGGCGCTGCTCTACGACGCGCAGCGCTCGCGCTCGACCCGCTTCGAGGGCCTGCGGTTCCTGGAGGACCTCGCGGACCACTGCACCGCCTGCCACAAGTGCCTCAAGCCGTGCCCCGTGGACATCGATACCGGCGAGGTCTCGATCCTGGAGCGGAACATCCTGAAGGCGCGCCATGTCAAGCACACCCCGGCGCCGACGCGCCTGACGCTGGCCTACCTCGAAAGCCGGGGCCCGCTGGTCAACCGCCTGTTCCGGGCCGGCGTGCTCCGCGCGGGCGGGGCCGGCCAGCGGCTCGCGCACCGCGTGGCGGCCGCCTTGCCGAAGACGCTGGTGAAACACGTGCCCGGCCACGCCCTGCTGGCCTCGCCCCTGCCGCCCGCGCCGCCGGGGACGCTGCGCGACCGGCTCCCGCCCTGCAAGGACAACCAGGCCCTCTGCTTCCGGCCGGAAGGAGCGCCGAAGGCTTCCGTCTTCTACTTCCCCGGCTGCGGCTCGGAGCGGCTGTTCTCCGACGTCTCGCTGGCCGCGCTCTACCTGCTGGTCAAGACCGGGAACCAGGTCGTCCTCCCGCCGCCGTTCCTGTGCTGCGGGTTCCCGGCCTACGCGAACGCCGACGGCGAACGGCACAACCGCATCGTGCTGCACGACACGATCGTCTTCAGCCAGATCCGCGACATGTTCGGCTATCTCCGGTTCGACGCCTGCGTGGTGAGCTGCGGCACGTGCATGGAAGCCCTGCGCGCGATGGGACTGGAGGCCGTCTTCGGCGGCCCGCTGCGCGACGTGTCGGAGTTCGTCCTCGCCGGCGGCGCGGAGTTGCCCGGCGGCGGCGCGCCGGCGCTCTACCACGCCCCGTGCCACGATTCGCTCGCGGGCGGCGGCCCGGCGCTGCTGGCGCGCGGCGGCGCGGGCCCGGTCGAGTCCGTGCCCCACTGCTGCTCCGAGGCCGGCACGCTGGCCTTGAGCCGGCCCGACATTTCCGGTTCCATGCTCCAGCGGAAGGCGGACTCGCTCCGGGCCGCGTCGGAAAAGGCCGGGACGGGCCTGGTCCTCACCAACTGCCCGTCCTGCCTCCAGGGCCTCGGCCGGAACCGTAGCATAGAGCCCCGCCACTTGGCGGTCGAGTTCGCCCGGCGCCTGGGCGGCCCGGACTGGGCGCGCGAGCTGGAGGGATTCATCCGGGCGGCGGAAATCACGACGTTCTGACCGGCGGGAGGAACCCCGATCCGCGCGTAGGGACCTTCGACCCTATGCCCTCCCGCGCAGGTTCTCCTTTGCGTTCACGGCTCGCGGGGACGCTCCCCCTCCGGACGAGGAAGCTATCTGCATCGTATAGGTAGCGTTATGGAGGGCGAGCGTCCCCGCGAGCCGCACAGACAGCGCCGGGCGCAGGGATTGCCCAAGCGACCGCCATCCTTACGCGCGGATTGGGGGCGCCTGACCCTTCTTGTGGATCGGCCGGTCGCGATATAGTATCCGACATTATGCCCAGCACACTGGTTCACCTCGGCGTGCAGGGATTGGCATCCAGGATCGTGTTCCGGACGGCCGACCTGAAATGGGTCTTCCTCGGGCTCGTTATTCCCGACGTGCCGTGGATCATCCAGCGGGCCATCCGCGTGCTGCCCGTCTCGCCCGACCCCTACGCGCTGAAACTCTACGGCGTGGTCCAGTCGTCGCTGGCGTTCTGCCTGCTGCTGGGCGCGGCGCTGGCCCTGCTCTCCGCGTCGTTCTGGAAGACCTGGGCCGTGCTGGCCTTCAACTCGCTGCTGCACCTGCTGATCGACGCGGCGGAACAGAAGGGCGGCAACGGCGTGTTCCTGTTCGCCCCCGCGAGCTGGCGGATGACGGACGGGGACCTGCTGCCGGCGGAGGGCTGGGCGATCACGCTGCTGACGGCGCTGGGCGTGGCCGTCGGGCTATGGGGCCTCTACCAGCAGGCCCGCGCGCCGGCCGGCCCGATCCTGCCCGTCCGCGGCGGCCGCGGGCTCGCGGCCGCGGCGGGGCTCGCCGCGTACGGGCTGCTGCCCCTGGCGTTCCTGCAAGGCCCGCTCCGGGCCGACGCGTTTTCGATCCGCACGCTCCAGGACGTCGAGCACCGGCCGGGCCGGGCGGCGGCGTTTGACCGCGCGGTCTACCTGCCCGGGGACGGCGGCCGCCTGCGCCTGTTCTCCGGGGAGATCCTGCGCGTCGAGGGCCTGCCGCTGGACCGGCAGCAACAGGTGACCGCCAGCGGGGTCTTTACGGCGCCCGACCTGTTTCGCGTCGACCGCTGGACGCCCCACACGCCGCACTACCGGGACTCCCTCACGGGGCTGGGGCTTGCGTTCGGCGCGGCGATGTGGCTTCATGCCGGTATCCGCCGGATGCGCCGCACATGGAAACCATAGTCAGCATGGGCTCGAACCTGGGCGACCGGCTGACCGCCCTGACGATGGCCCGCCGCCGGATCGCCGAGTGGCCGGACGTCCGCATCGCGGCCCAGTCGCCCGTGTATGAAACCGAGCCGGTCGGCGTGCTGGAGAAGTACAGCCACCTTCGTTTCCTGAACGCCGTGCTGGTCCTGGAAAGCCCGTGGGACGGCCACGGCTGGTACAAGCGCCTCCACGCGCTCGAGGCCAAGCTGGGCCGCAAGCGCGGGCTGGACCGGTTCATGCCGAGGACGATCGACCTGGACATCGTCTGCGTCGGGAACACATCCTGCCAGAGCGGCGGGCTGGTGATCCCGCACCCGCACTGGAAGGAGCGCCGCTTCGTCGTGCAGCCGCTGGCGGATATCCGGCCCGACCTGGTGATCCCGGGCGAGACTCGCACGGTGCGGCAGGTGCTGGAGGCCCTGCCCCCGGAACCGAAGGTCGCGCTTTTCGCCAAGGAATGGTAAGGTACTTTCCGTGAACACCACCCCCTGGACCGCGCCGAAGATCAAGGCCCTGAAGGGAAAGGAAAAAATCGTTTCCCTGACGGCCTACGACTATGCCATGGCCCGGCTCGTGGACGCGGCCGGGATTCACCTGGTCCTCGTCGGCGACTCGCTGGGCATGACCATGCTCGGCTACGAGAACACGCTGCCCGTGACGATGGACGACATGATCCACCACACCGCGGCCGTCGCGCGCGGCGTGAAGACGGCGCTTGTCGTCGGCGACATGCCGTTCCTCTCGTACCACGCCTCCATCGAGCAGGCCATTCTCAATGCCGGGCGGTTCATCCAGGAGGGCGGCGCCAACGCGGTGAAGATCGAGGGCGGCGCGTTCCGCGAGCCGCTGATCCACGCGCTGGTGCAGAACGGCATCCCCGTGCTGGGGCACATCGGGCTCACGCCGCAGAGCATCGAGGTCATGGGCGGCTACAAGGTCCAGGGCCGCAACCACGCGGGCGCGCAGCAGTTGCTCGAGGACGCCCGCGCGGTCGAGGAGGCCGGCGCGTTCGCGCTCGTGCTGGAGGCCATGCCCGGCGACCTCGCGGCCGAAATCACCGCGGCCGTGAAGATCCCGACGATCGGCATCGGCGCGGGGCCGGCCTGCGACGGGCAGGTGCTCGTGCTCCACGACGTGCTCGGCCTCTACGGCGACTTCAAGCCGAAGTTCGTCAAGCGCTACGCGGAGCTCGGCGCGCAAATCGTGCAGGTCGTAAAGCAGTACAAGCAGGAAGTCCAGACCGGCGCCTTCCCGGGGCCGGAACAGTCGTACGAATGAAGCGGGCCGTTTCCTTTGTCCTCCTGGCCGGGTGGCTCGCCGCCCGCGCCGCCGGCGAATGCCTGCCTCCGGACTGCATCGCGGCCTCCACGAACCCGCCGGGCGGCCTGACGCCGCTCAACACGCCGCAGATCGTCCTGCTCTCGTGGGACGATTCCGTCACGACGGACTCCTATCCGCTGGTCCAGAGCGTCCTGACCAACCATGTGAACCCCAACGGCCAGCCGATCAAGGCCACGTTCTTCGTCTCGCTGGACACCCGGATAGACTATCCGCTCGTCCAGCGCCTCTACGCCGACGGCCACGAGGTCGCCGTCCACACCATGACGCACACGACCGGCACCAACACGCCGCCGGATGCCTGGCGGCGCGAGATCGTCGGCGGCCGATCGACGCTCGCCTCGCTGGGCGCCATCCCCGAGCGCGACATCGTCGGCTTTCGCGCGCCCTATTTGTACAGCAACGACGGCAGCTTCCGGATCCTGGCCGAGCAGGGTTTCCTGTACGATTCCTCGCTCTTTGAGGATCTTGCCGGCATGAGCCCCTCGCCCGCCGCCATGACCTGGGCCTATACCCTCGACGACGGCGCGGTCGAAAACGTCCCGGCCATCCGCAAGCCCGCGCAACCGTATCCCGGCCTCATTGAGCTTCACTTGTACGACCTCTTCGCCACCAACGGGAGCCCCGCCACGATCATGGACCCGCCCGAGAGCTACGCGTCCAACGACGTGATGACCTTGTGGAAGACGAATTTCCTCTGGCATTACGACGGGAACCGCGCGCCGCTGACGCTCGCCCTGCACGCCACGACCACCAACCAGTGGATGTCGAACCCCGCGCACTCGGCGTGGCGAATCGCGGCGCTCAACGAGTTCGTGGCATGGGCCCTCGCGTACCCCCACGTCTATTTTGTAACCTACCGGGACCTTGCGGAATACATGCGAGACCCCGTGGACGTGACCGCCGCGCCCACGGCAGCCGTTTTCCAAACCGCGCGGGTGACTCCGCAGAGCAACGTCGCGGCCTGCGCCTACCCGGGATACCGCACGGTGCGGGTGCTCGGCGGCTGCCCGCCGGCCTACCCGGCGCCCACCAACCTGTACTGGCAATTCGCGCCGACCGGCGGCGGCACCGTGGCCTTCAACGTGATCTCCCAGGACGCGACGCACACCTACGCGTACTTCGTCGTCACGAACGACACCGCGGGCTCCATCTTCCACTGGCGCGCGGACGTGGACATCAGCGCGGGGCAGGTCTCGTGGCTGTGGGACGGGTTCTGGACCCAGACCCTGGCGCACCTGGAGGTCCACGCCAAGCAGTACAACCGGATCCTCGCCCCCGGCGGGTCCGCGACCGTGACGTTCCGCCTCGATACGACCAACCCGGTCCTGTTCACGGGCGCGGACGTGGCCCTGGACACCCTCGCGCCCCGCGCCCCGACCCTCGCCGTGATCCGGGCCGACCTGGAATCGAACGGCCTCGCGCTGGCCTGGGACCGAACCGCGGTGGAATACGAGTTGCACGCCGCCACCCAACTGGTCGGCGAGGGCTGGAGCCTCTTCGCCACCGGCGTCTTCACCGAGGCCTGGACCGGCGACCTTTCCGTGCTGCCGGGCCGGATGTTCCTGCGCGTCGGCGGGATGCCCTGACGGGAATGTCTGGCCGGGCGAAATGTGCCGGGGGGCTCGCCCGCGCTATTCACGGCCGAGACGGCCGCGCCACTCTCCCGAGCCCATCCTTCCCGACTGCTGTATTGTGCCGCCCGCGCGCCCGCGCTACAGTGAGACCCGTGCAGATCATCCGCACACCCGCCGACATGCAGGCCCGCGCCCGCGCCCTCCGCCGCGAGGGCCGGCGCATCGGGTTCGTGCCGACCATGGGCTATCTCCACGAGGGCCACGTCTCCCTGGTCCGACTCGCCCGCGCGCGCAGCGAAGTCGTGGTCGTGAGCCTCTTCGTCAACCCGACCCAGTTCGGGCCGAACGAGGATCTGGCCAAATATCCCCGGGACTTCGAGCGCGACGAGGCCTTGTGCCGGGAGGCGGGGACGGACATTATCTTCTACCCGAACGAGAAGGACATCTACCTGCCGGGCCACAGCGTGTACGTGATCGAGGAGTCCCTCTCCCGCGGGCTCTGCGGCGCGACGCGGCCGGGCCATTTCCGGGGCGTGGCCACCGTGGTGGCCAAGCTGTTCAACCTCGTGCTCCCCGACGTCGCCGTGTTCGGCGAGAAGGACGGCCAGCAGCTGCGCGTGATCCGGCGCATGGTCCGCGACCTGAATTTCCCCGTCGAGATCGTCGCCGGCCCCACCGTCCGCGAGCCCGACGGCCTGGCCATGAGCTCGCGAAACAAGTACCTCTCGCCGGAGGAGCGCCGCCAGGCCCTGTGCCTGCGCCGCGCGCTCGACCGGGCCGAAGAACTCGTCCGCGCGGGCGAACGGGACATCGCCCGGATCGCCGAGGAAATGCGGCAGACCGTCGCCTCCGCCCCGCTGGCCCGGGTGGATTACATCGAGATCGTGGACGACGCCACGCTGGAACCCGTCCGCGTCCTCGAACGCCCGGTCATGGCCGCGCTGGCGGTATTCGTGGGCAAAACGCGGCTCATCGACAACACGGTGCTGCGCCCATGAACCTGGACGTCTTTCTGGCCACGCTGATGGTGCTCGATTCGACGCCGCCCACGTTCTCCGCCAGCCCTATCCGGCGCGACGCCTTCCTGAAAATCGGGAACTTCATCGAAAACAGCACGCGCGCCGGCGCGCCGTTCGACCTGAAGACCTTTCCCAATCCCTTCTGGCAGGCCGTCGAGGCGCGGCTGGCCAAGGCCATCGAGGGCATCGCCGCCGAGCCCGCGGACGCCCCGCCGACGGCCTGGCAGCTGTATAACGACGGCGTCGTCCTGACCGCGGACGGCCTGGCCATCGGGCTGGACGTCTATCCGTTCCCGCGCCGGTTCGGCTGGCCGGATTCGGCCGATCTCACCGGGCGCCTGGCATCGCGGCTGGACGTGCTGTTCGTCACGCACCGCCACCCCGACCACTACGACAAGGCCCTCGTCCGCGCCTGCCTCGAACGCGGCAAACCGGTCGTCCTGCCCGCGCCCCTCGCCGCGGACTGGCCCGATTTCAAGACCGTCCTCGCCGCGGACGATGGCCTGCAATTCAACGTTGTTGGACTCGATGTCACCGCGCGCCGCGGATTCCACGTCTGGCGCGCGACGATGGACGAGGTGCCGCTGGTCTATTACGAGGTCGTCTGCCCCGGCGGCTTCACGTTCCTGTTCGTCGGCGATTTGGATTACAGCAAGACGCTCGAAAAGACGGCGGGCCGGGACATCGACCTGTTCTTCCTCCCGTGGCGGCACCCCAACGAAGCCCACGAGCCCGGCCACGCGGCGCAAACGGCGACCACGTTCGACGCCGTCCAGTCGGCCCTCGGCAAGATCCGGCCGCGCGCGCTGCTGTTCGAGCACCTCGCGGAACTGGAGCACGTCTACGACGGCTTCCCCGCCTCCTACGACATCGCCCTGGACCTCAAGGCGCGCGGCGGCGTCCCGTCCGAACTGCTCTTCTGGGGCGAGTGCATCGCCGTGAAGCCTTGAGAGTGCGGCGGCAAGGCCCGCCGCGGGACGCGACGCCGCTCCTTCAGCGCCGTCGCGTCCCGATGCGCTTCGCGATCGGGACTTGCCGGCGCACTCCTTAGCGCCTTGATCCCTGACCCGAGAACGTCTATCCCTAGGCCATGCCCGTGCAACCCGGCATTGAAACACTGCTCGAGGAGCACCCGGACCGGCTCCTGAACCGGCGGGTCGGCCTCATCGCCCATCCCGCCAGCGTGGATTCCAAAGGAATTCATTCCGTCGACCGGTTGCGGAACGCCGGCGTCAACCTCGTCGCCCTGTTCGGCCCCGAGCACGGGTTTACCGGGCGCGGCGGCGCGGGCGAGCTCGTCGCCGACGGGCGCGAACCCGTCTCCGGCCTGCCGATCCGTTCGCTCTACGGCGAGACGCGCAAGCCGACGCCGGAGATGCTGCGCGAACTCGACGTTCTGGTCTTCGACCTGCACGACCTCGGCGCGCGGCCGTACACCTACGTCTCGACGCTACGCTACGTGATGGAGGCCGCGGCGGAGAACGGGAAGGCCGTGGTCGTCGCCGACCGGCCGATCCCCCTGCCCCGGGTTGTCGACGGGCCGATGCTCGATCCGGCGTTCGAGAGCTTCGTGGGGTTCGTGCGCACGCCCGTCGCGTACGGCATGACGCCGGGCGAGACCGCTCGCTTTCTCCGCGAGGATCTTGGCCTGGACCTCGACCTGCTTGTCGCACCCCTGCGCGGCTTTTCGCACGACGCGCCGATCCCGTCCGGCCGATGGATTCCCCCCTCGCCCGCGATCCGGTCCTGGGCCTGCGCGGCGTGCTTCCCGGCCACGGTGTTCTTCGAGGCCCTGCCGGCGCTCGATCACGGCCGCGGGACGGACCTGGCTTTCCAGGTGATCAGCGCCCCGTGGCTCGATGCCCTGGCACTCGCCGACGAACTGGCGGCGCACCCCCTGCCGGGGGTCCGGATCGAGCCCTGCGCCTATCGGGCGGAGGGCGCGGTGTACAAGGGGCAGGATGTCCGGGGCCTTCGATTAAATGCCACGGACCCGGCCGCGTTCCGGCCGGTTCAAGCGGGCGTCACGCTGCTCGCCGCCCTGCAAGCCCTGTACGGGCCGGAGGCGCAGTGGAACGCGCCGGGCGCGCGGCCGGAGTTCTTCGACAAACTGATGGGCACCGATACCGTCCGGCTCGCCTTGCTCAAAGGCGCGGCGCCGGAGAAGATCGCCGCCGGCTGGGCAATCGGGCGGCCCGTTTTTGCCGATAAACGGCGGGCGGCGCTGCTGTACGGTTGACATCGCCTGATGGAGGGCGAGCGTCCCCGCGAGCCGATGTCCGCAGCTTGACTTCCTTCGTTTCCAGCGGACGTTAATTCAGATCGGCGCGCCATGAAATACACGGCCCAGCTCGAATCGGCGGACGGCGAGTTTACGGCTTCGTGCCCCGAACTGGACATCAGCGCGCACGGGTTGAGCGCGGGCAACGCCCTCGATGCGCTCCGCCGGAACATCCGCTTCCACGTCGAACTCTGCCCCTGCTCCACGGTGGAGGAGGAGTCCATCGAGCTGGACGTGCGGCGATGAAAAACCCCGGCCGCGATCGCCGATCGCGGCTACAGCGCTGTAGCCGGCTTCGTTGAAGCCGGCCCGTCCCGCCTTATTCCGGCACGGCCATCGGCTCGGTCGTGGACACCGCGGGGACGTTGCCGGACGGGCGGATGTAGATCTCCGTGCGCCGGTTCTTCTGCATGTTCTCCTCGGTGTCGTTCGGGGCGACCGGCCGGGTGAAGCCGTAGCCCTTGTACACGAGGCGGGTCCGGTCGATGCCGCCCGTGTTGACCAGGTAGTCCACCACGGCCTTCGCGCGGCGCTCGGACAACTTCATGTTGTACTCGTGCTGCGAGGTCTTGCGCTTGTCCGCGTGGCCCTCGACGCGGGCCGTGGCGCCCGGATCGCGCTGGAGCACCTTGACGATCATGTCGAGTTTCTCGAAGTACTGGGGCTTCAGGATGGACTTGTCGTAGTCGAACTCGATGTAGAGCGTGAAGAGCTGCAGGTCGTCGTTCGGGTTGAGCGGATCGGTGCCGTCCTCGATGACCTCGTGCCCGTCGCGCACGCCGCCGTCGTCGGTGTCGGCGTCGAGCGGATTGGTGGTGTAGACGTTGACCTCCGCGCCGTCGGTGAGGCCGTCGGAATCGGAGTCGGGGTTGAGCGGATCGGTCTGCGTCGTGCGGACTTCCTGGTAATCCGTCAGGCCGTCCTTGTCCGTGTCCGGGTCGAAGGGATCGGTGCCGATCTCCTGCTCCTCGCGGTCGAACAGGCCGTCGCCGTCGCTGTCGAGCTCGCCGCCGGTCACCTGCATGGCGGGCGCGACGTGGGCGCCCCAGCGCCACATGACGCCCACGGAGGCCAGGGCCTGGAATTCCCAGTTGAGCGTCGTGGTATGCGCGCGCAGGTCGCCGCGCAAGGCCCACTCGTCGTTGAAGTGATAGAACATTCCGGCGCCGCCGTCCAAAACGGGTTGGGCCTCGCCGCCGCCGACGTCATCGCCGAAGGCCATCAGACCGACGCCGGCCGCGAGGAAGGGATCCCAGCGGAGATTCTGGATGTTGCGGAGGTGCAGGAGCGCGTCCGCGCCCAGGCGCAGGCCCCACGTGTCGTCGTCCAGCTGGTTGGGCCGCTCGGTCCTGAACTCGCGGTTCGGGAGCGACGGGAACAGGTCCGCGCCCAGGTCCACGGACCAGCGGGGGGAGAAGGCGTAGTTGAACTTCAGGGACAGGCCGGCGCTGTCCTCGACGACCTGGTCGCCCTCGAAGTGCATGAAGCTGAACCCGACGCCGCCGGACCACGGGGCTTCCTCGAAGAGGTCCACTTCGGCGGCCACCGCCCCCATCGCCAACACCAGCCAGACGGCCAGAAACGCTGTAATCCTGTTCATGTCGACACTCCCTCCGCGTTGCCTCGAAACAGCCGTGCAGACTATCACGCCCCCGCCCCCGCGCAAGTGAAAAGCAGCCGAACGCGGCCGAAAAGACTTGCAACCCGCTTGGAGAATCTCATCATCCTCTTCAGGAATTCAAACGCCACCACGCGACGTTACAGGAGGACGCCATGAAGACTTGGAGCAGAAGCCTCTTATCCCTGTGCATCCTTTCCATGGTCATCACGGTCCATGCGGGCCCCCTCGCCCACCGGCAGTCCGTGGAACGGCTGCTGGATCTCTTCGGGGTGGAGACCGTGTGCCAGGCCACGCTCGACGCCCTGGTCCGGGAGGCCGTGGAGGCGGAGCCCGGCCTCGCCGGGTCGGAAAACACCCTCCGGGATTTCCTGGTGCGGAAGATCGGTTGGGCCGCTCTGAAGCCCGCCGTGGTCGAGCTGTACCTGGGCGAGCTCTCCGAACAGGAGATGGGCGAGATCCTCAAGTTCTACGAGAGCCGGACCGGCCGGAAGTTCGCGGCGCTCTCGCCGCTCATCTCCGCCCGCGTGATGGAAATCGTGCAGGAGCGGCTGGCGCGGAGCGGGGACGAATGGGCCGCGCTGGTCGAACAGGAGCTGAACCGGGCGGCTGGGGCGCCGGAAGCCGGCGCGGAATAGGAGGCGGCCGATGAACGCGCGAAGACTGCTGCTGTGGTCCGCCCTGCTGCTGGGCGCGGCGCGGGCCGCCGGCGAGGATATCGAGACCTACCGCGCCGAGTACAAGGCCCAATCCGACGCGCTGGCGGCCAAGTACGACGCGAAGGCCAGCCAGTTCCGGAAGACCGACGGCACCGTGGACACGTCCAATCCGGAATGGCAAAAAATCGACGCAGAATACAAGGCCGAGAACGCCAAGCTGCGCCAGGAGTTCGTCCAGAAGCATCCCTCGGCCACGTCCATGAACGAAGTCCGCCAGACGCCGGCGGGCCAGAACCTGAAGAACACCGGCAGCCCCTACACGAGCGCGTACTCGGACGGCGACTGGACGGCGACCACGGACGCCGACGCGGCGAACGTGGCCGAGCAACTGAAGGCCAAGGGCCACAAGGTCACGTACGATTCCGATCTGGGCATGTGGATGGACGAATCGGCGGACACCAAGATCTGGGAGCCCGAGAACGAGGCCCGGGCCAGGGCCCGCGCCAACAACCCCGAGGGCTACACGCGCTCCGGCTCGCTCGACCACGAGGGCATCAAGTCGCCCAACGCGCAGTACGACCCGGAGGGCTACGTCGAGGACCTGAACAAGAAGTACGAGGCGGCCAAGGCCAAGGGCGACACCCGGACGATGAACAAGGTGGCCGCCAAGATGCAGGAGGCCACCGGCAAGCCTTTCGACCCGGTGACCCAGACCATGCGGGTGGACGCCAATCCCTTCGAGTCCGGGGAGCAGACGCTCGGCGAGTCGGAGGAAGTCAAGAAAGCCAAGGCCCAGGAGCGCGCCAAGGCCCTCGACAAGGAGGTGGCCGAGGCTCGCGCCAAGGCCAAGGCGCAGTCGGAATCCAACACGAAAATGCGGGACGACCTGGCCAAGAAGGAGCGGGATCTGGGCAACAAGAAATCGGCCCAGGAGTACGAGGACGCCAATAAGAAGATCGAGAACACCAAGCCCAAGTCGGAGCCGCCGAAGACCGAGCCGGGCAAGACCACGGGAACGACTTCGGACTCGCCACCCTCGCAGTCGGAACCCGCGAAGCCCGGGAAAACTTCCACGCCGAAGACCGAGGCCCCGAGGACGCCCGACACTCCGCCGGAGAGCGTACGGACGCCGCCGAAGACAACGGAGCCGGCGAGGCCCCCCTCCGCGCCGACCGAGCCTCTCAAGACGCCGCCCTCGGTCACGGAACCCGTCCAGACGCCCTCCACCACGCCCGAGCCGGTAAAGACTCCGCCGAAGGTCACGGACCCGGTCAAGCCGCCGACAACTCCGGAGCCGGCCAAAACACCGCCGACCGCGCCGGAACCCGTGAAGACTCCGCCCTCGACACCGGAACCGGTCAAAACACCGGTCGCGCCGGAGCCGGTCAAAACTCCCGCGACCACCCCCGAGCCGGTAGAGATTCCTCCAACGACAACGGAACCCGTAAGAACATCGCCCACGGCAACGGAACCGGTGAAGACGCCCCCGACAACGCCTGAACCTGTCAAGGCGCCGGGAACCACCACGGAACCCGTCAAACCGCCCTCCACCACACCGGAGCCGGTGAAACCGCCCTCGGCCACACCGGAGCCCGTCAAGACGCCGGCCGCCACACCGGAACCTGTACAAACTCCCGCTTCGACTCCCGAACCCGTCAAGACGCCCACAACGCCCGCCGGCACCTCGCCGGGCGAGACATGGGTAAACCCCCTGACCGGCAAAACCCTCCCCGTCGGCACCTCCGGGAGCAAGATCGTGGATGGCGGCGCCAAGGTTCTGCAGAATCCCAAGGTGCAGGGCGGGCTGAACGTCATTGGCGGCGCGATCGTGGCGAAGGACGGGTACGACACGATCAACAAGATCAACACGGCCGCGGACAAGGGCGACCTGAAAACGGTCAACGTCGAGGGCGGCAAGGGCCTGGGCCGGATCGGCGGCGGTTATGTCGGCGGCGTCGGCGGCGCGAAGGCCGGGGCGTTGATCGGCGGCACGTTCGGGGACGGCCCCGGGGCCGTGGTCGGCGGGTTCATTGGCGCGATCGTCGGCGGGATCGGGGGGGCTATCCTGGGCGAGAAGGCCGGAGAGAAAGTCGTCCCGGCCGCCATTGACGGCCTGCGCACCGGCGGCCAGAAGGTGATGGAGAACTATTACGGCGTGGACGACAAGCAGCCCGGCGAGTGGGAACCCGTGGAGGATACAAAGGGGTTCGATCGCATTGAAAAAGTCATGGGGGACGGCGGCAAGGATTCGCCCGCCTCCGCCCCGTCGGGCTTCTCTCCGCCCGTGGTTCACACCACGCCGTCGGGCGGCCGGCCCGTCACCCCGACGCCCGGCGGCGGCAGCCCATACAAGCCGCCAACCACACCCACGACCCCGGGAGGCGGAATAGATGTTTCCGTGCCGGGCCAGGACATGGACGACATTGACTTCGGCGCGCCGCCGGATTCCGCCGCGTCCGGCGATGAAAAGCCCAAGCCCGTTGTGAAGCCGGTGCCTCCCAAGCCGCCGGAACCGGACGACGAACCCGGCGATTACCCGGAGCCGGAAGAGCCCCCGGACATAACGCCCCCCGTGACCGCGCCGGAACCTCCGGAGGTCGCGCAGCCGTCGGGCACCGAAACCATCGAAAAGGGCTGGGTCAAGGACGACAAGGGCACCATCAAGGTGACCGAGACCAAGGGCCCGAACGGCAACGTCATCAGCATCACCCACACCGAGTACGACGCCAACGGGAACATCATCGGGTCCACGACCTACCCGGTCGGCCAAGGCACGGACGCGAGCGAAGGGGGCCAGCCAGAGCCCGGGATGAATGACGGCGGAGAGCCTGAAGGCGAGAGCACAGGGACCCGTCCTCCCACCGATGACGAAGATATTTTCCCCTGCCCCATGTGCGGGCACCGATGCAAAAAGACCGAATTGGTTCCCGCCAGTTTCAATAGCAAGCTTCTGGTATGCGGTTCGTGTGCAGACCAGAACTGGGCTGACTCCGCCGAGGATAGAACCGACGGGCGTTTCAAATGCTTTTCCTGCGGGAAGACCTTCTCCTGGCCCCGCGTGGAAGAGGATGAACCCATACCCCAAGGCGATGGGACCAGTCTCATCCCCGCAAGAAACTACTGCCCTCATTGCGACACCTTGCTCAAGACCTGCAAGGGCTCATTGGGCAAGGAATTCTTCGACGCGGACATCGAAGATTGGGCCACCCTGCGCGGCGATCCAATATGCGCAACATGCGGAGCCGCAATGGGCTATAAATTTAATTATGAAAATGCCCAGGCGGGATGGGATTCCTGGGACTTTTTGTGCCCCCGTTGTGCGGGAACGGTCAGAGTGCCGGGTCCGCTTTTCGGCGAAACGAACACGGTCCAGGCGTCGGAGCTGCGCCAGGCGGAGGCACGGACCAGCGAGGATGTGCTTATCCCCAGCCGACCCGACACGCCGGGTTCCCTGGCCACGTACCGGGATGAGCGCGACCTCGACATGGAGCAAAGGACCGGCAACGGCCTGTCGCTGATGGGCAACCAGACGGACCTGCAGAACGCGTCCAACATCGGGAACGAAACGATCCGCGACGCGAAAAGGGTTCGGGATACGGGCGGGCAGGACGCCCAGAAAATCGCCGACGACAACCAACGCACGACCCGGATCGAGCAGGACAAGGACAAGAGCAAGATCCTGGATGCCGTGATCAACGGGGTCGGCACCGGGGTCAAGACCACGGCCGGACATTTCGGCACGGAGGTCGGCAAGGGCGTCGGGGACAAGATTTTTAAGTCCGGCAAGAAGGAAGAACCGCAGACCGCGGGCACGGGCGGCACCGTGGCGCCGGCCACCCCGCCCTCGCCCGGAGGCGGCGCAACAACCATCGCCTCCACGCCTTCCGGCGGCACCACCAAGGGCACGACGAGCGGCGGACAGCCGCCTTCCGGCGGCGGACCCGTCTGCGTGGTCTGCGGCGCGCCGGCCTACATGGAGTTCGAGGGCGTCGGCTGGCTGTGCCACGACTGCGAGTCGAAGGGGCATGACTATCCGCCCGGAGGCACGACGGCGGAGCCCGGCACGGACGAAGGGACGGAGCCGGTGATCCTGGCCGACGCGATCTGTCCCATTTGCGGGCAGATGTATAACCCCGCCTTCGGCCATCAATGCCCGGGGGCGGTCCAGGCGCCCACGGCAGGAACGGAGCCGCCGGCGGCCCCTCCTACAGGTGTGATCTGCGGGCATTGCGGCCAACGGGTGCCGAAGGTCAGCAGCAAGTCGAGGGGTTCGGGCTGGGGAACGGATGACGGCAGCTACGGATCGTATCACGCCTCCATCGAAAATGCCTGTGACGCCTGCATCGCCAAGTGGGAGGCCCAGTGCGACGCCGAGGCGGCCAAGATCCAGCCGAAGCCCACGCCCTGACGACGCCTGCATAGCCGGCCCCATCGCGCGCGGTGACGCTGCGGTCTCGTACCAAACACGGATGACAAAAGGCTCACCATGGCAGGTCGACGCCTCCGGCGCAGCCGCGGCTCGGCGGGCCGCCTCGCCTTACCTGTATTACCTTCGCTTACCCGTACTGGGCATGAGGGATCTTCGACTTGTTGGGCGGCGCGGAGATTCCTCGCTGCGCTCGGGATGACGTGCCTCCGTTCCTGTATCCTCGATTTTCAAGGGGCCCGCAGGGCCGGGCCCCCTGGGCATGCCGACAAAAATGTAATTCCGACCATTTTTAACCTATTTCGTTTAAACATGTTCTGACACGTTCAGGGATTGACACCCCCACCCCCACTCTTACAATACAGCAGCAACGGGCTGCGCATGACTCGAAAGACCGCATTGCTTGCCCTGTGTGCTTCGTCGGCCATCAGGGCGCGTTGTCCGCAGGCACGCTTCCGCGGCACGCACCCTCCAGCGCCGCGACGCCGCATTTTCCGGCCCACTTCAACCGAGGCGCTCACATGAAAATATTAACGCAAGGTGTCGTTCTCTCCACGTTGCTGTTCGCCGCTACGGCAAGCGCGGGGCCGCTTGTCCATCGGCAGTTGGTGGAACGCCTGCTGACCCTCTTCGGCGTGGAGACGGTTTACCAATCCGTCCTCGGGGCCGTAGTACAGCAAGCGGTGGAAGCCGAACCCGCCCTCGCAGGGTCCGAAAAGGCCCTCGGCGATTTCCTCTCGAGCCGGGTGGGCTGGGCGCGGCTCAAGCCCGAAGCCGTCGAACTCTACATGGGCGAGTTCTCGGAAGAGGAGATGACGGAGATCCTGCGCTTCTACGAAAGCCGGACGGGCCGCAAGCTGGCCGCCCTGTCGCCGGCCATTTCCGCCCACGTCATGGAATGGGTGCAACAGGAACTGGCGAAGGCAGAAAGCGATTGGGAGGCCCTGATCGCAAGCTTGTTGCCGGCGGCGGAGAACGAATGAAGAGCACGCGTCCCGCGCCGTCTAATAAGGAGCGCCCATGAAACGCCTCTCCGCATGCGCGCTGATGACCCTCGGGGCCTCTGTCCTTCTCCTGACGGCGGCCGGCGCTCCGGCGTGGTGGCCCTTCGGCAAGGAGGCGCCCAAGCCAACCAGCATCGACGTGGTTCGGCAACAATACGCGAATGAAGTTTACGAGCTTCAGAAAGAATACGACCAGAAGGCGCGGCACCTGCAGCGAAAAGACGGCACCGTGGATCCGAATAGCCAGCAATATAAAAAGCTGCAAAACGAATACAACGCGAAAAAGGCCGAACTGCTGAGCAAACACGCGCACCCGGGAACCGAGGCCTACAACAATCTAAAAAAAAGTTTCGGCGAGAAAATCACGAACACGGGCAGCATGCCCCGCGGCCCCTACTCGGACTTTGATTTGACCGTCGATGACCCCGGCACGGGCAAAGCCGTGGCGGAGCAGTTGAAAGGGAGCGGGCACAAGGTCACCTACAACAGCGAGATGGGATGCTGGATAGACCATACAACGGACTCCATGATCTGGGAACCGGGCACGCCCGAGCAGTTGAAGAACCGCGTCAGCAATCCGGAAGGCTACACGCGGGCCGGCGCCCTGGCGTCCGAGAACATTCCATCATCCAATGCTCAATACGATCCTGAAGGCCACGTCGAGGATCTCCACAAGAAATACCAGGCGGCCAAGGCCAAGGGCGATGTGCGGACCATGAACAAGATCCTGGTCAAAATGCAGAAGGCCACGGGAGTAACACCGGATCCCGGCGCCACGCAGATGCGGATAGACGCCGATCCCTTCGCATCCGGCGAGCAGACCCTGGGCGAATCAGAACAGGTGCGGCTCGAAAAAGAAATGAAGCGACAGCAAACCATGGAGCAGGAGGTCCAGAAAGCCCGGGAAACAGCCAGGAAGCAATCCGAGTCCAACACCCGCATGCGAAAGGATCTGGCCAAGCAGGAGCGCGCGTTGGGCAACGAGAAATCCGCCCAGGAATACGAGCAGGCCAACGAGAAGATTAAGAGGACCGCGCCCCCCGGAGAGGAGCAGACCGGCAAGGGATCCAAGGGCACAGAGACTTCAAAACCCGGCGGGTCCAAGGGTGAGCCTCCGCCAGAAGGCACGCCTCCCGGTGAGAAACCGCCCCCTTCAGAGCCGACGGGGAAATCGCCGGGGACGCCCAAGGTACCGTCCAAGCCGCCCGCTACTCCGCCGCCGGAGGTGAAGACGACGACGCCCAAGACTCCATCGGAGGCCAAGCCAACACCTCCAAAGACTCCGCCGCCGGAGGTGAAACCACCACCGCCGGAAGTCAAGCCGACGTCGCCAAAGACTCCACCGGAGGTGAAGCCAACCCCGCCGGAGGCGAAGCCAATCCCGCCGGAGGCGAAGCCAACCCCGCCAAAGACTCCACCGCCGGAGGTGAAGCCAACGCCGCCGGAGGTCAAGCCAACGCCACCGGAGGTCAAGCCAACGCCACCGGAGGTCAAGCCAACACCGCCGGAAGTCAAGCCGACGGCGCCCAAGACTCCACCGGAGGTCAAACCTACGCCACCGGAGGTGAAGCCAACACCCCCAAAGCCTCCGCCGGAGGTCAAACCTACGCCACCGGAGGTGAAGCCGACCACGCCGGAGGTGAAGCCAACCTCGCCGGAAGTGAAGCCGACCACACCCGAGGGGAAACCGTCTCCGACGGAAGTGAAGCCGACTACGCCCGAGGGGAAACCGTCTCCGACGGAGGTGAAGCCAACGACCAGTTCAGGGAAGCAACAAGCTGGGACACCACCTAAAGTCTGGGGATCATCCGTACAGCCGTCTTTCAACGAAATGGCGGGAAATGTAATCGAAAAAGGCGGGCAGATTTTGATGGTCGTGGGGGCTGGGATGACCGCCCACGCCGTGCTCACTTCCGAGGCGGGAGAGGAGCGGGCGGTTGTCGCCGGCACATCGGCCGCGGGCTGGGGTGCAGGCTACGTAGGAGGCATTGTCGCCGGTGGAGCCGCGGCCGGGGGGCTTGCGTTAGTTGGAGCCTCATCCATCGCGGGTGCTCCGATTGTGGTGGCGGGCGCGGCCATCGCGGGTGGCATCGTGACGGCCGGGTACGCCAGCGAGTACACCGCCAACAAAATGAGCGAGGCCATCCACAAGGAAGAAAACGCCGCCAAAGCGAACGAGAGGCAAGCCATTGCCGGCCAAAAGGAATGGTTCTTGCAGAAAGGACTATCCAAACAGCAAGCGGAGTTCTACGAGTACAAGTTGAAAGTGGCCAACAAGCACAATCTCGACAGCTCGCGCATCTGGAAAGATATCAGAAAAGAAGTGGGGAAGATCGAACAGGAGAAACAGTCCGCCGCCAAAGCGCCTCCCCCCGCGAGTAAAACGCCTGTCACAACTTCTAAGCCCGCCACTCCTGCGCCCCCAACTTCCACGCCCAAGCCCCCGCCGGTGCAGGTGACGCGCACCACGCCCAGTTCCACGCCGACGCCGACCGTGCCGCGCACCTCCACGGGCACGACTCCAAGCTACACGCCCACGCCCTCCACGCCGCCGCCGTCCGGCGGCAGCGCGCCACCCGCTCCGCCGACCGTTCAGCGGCCGCCCACCGGCGGCGGGACCGGTCGAGGGCCGCGCGCCCCGCCCCGGGAAGGCGGCGAGAGCAGACCGCCGCCCGTGGCAGAACCACGAGGCACACCCCCGCCGGCGCCCCCTCCCCCGCGCGCGCCGGAGGAGCCGGAAGGAGCAAAAGGCCCGCGGACCGTTCGCAAGGGAGAGGTCAAGGGCAGCGACGGGAGCTCCATAACTCTGGTGCACAACGTGGATGAAAATGGGAGGGTGATTTCCGAAACCCGTACGACCCGCAACTCCAAGGGTGAAGTCACTGACGTCACAACCATCCCCGGTGGCGGCGATCAGACTGCCCTAGCCGGCGATCCGGACGTCGACAACACGGCCAGAACGAGAGCGGCGACGGAAGGCGCGGGCCAGTCCCGCGGGAGCGGGGCGTGCCCCAGGTGCGGAGGGAATTCGTCGACGCTGTGCAACGACCTCGTGAATGCATTCACCGAACCTCCGACGTTCTATCACTACACAAAATGCGACGGGTGCGGCTACATATCCAACCCCTCCTACTCCGGTGGCGGAGCAGGCGAGGCCGCCGGGAGCAAGCCCAGCGGTGAGGGAACGCAAACCCAGGAGGCCAGCTCCGAAGCGGGCGGGGAAAAGGCCAAGGAAGAAGCTGAATACATCGTGCGAACTCCGGAGGAGATCAAAGCGGAAATCGCCACTCTAGAGACCGAATTTAACGAATTCAAGCGACACTATGACCCGAACGGGCCATGGCGAGGTGAGAAGTATAGCGGGAACAGGTACAGATGGTATGAGGGAGGCCTCACCGCCTTGAACCGGGAGCTCGCATTTTCAGAATGGTATTCTGCCAATCCTGAAGGACTAAAGGAGCTGATGGCTTGGACAAAACAGACGCTTGGCATTACACTAGATCCGTCTAAGGCATACCCTGAAACTATTCGGCTGTGGGACGCGTGGCAGGCCGAGAAACAGTCCCAGCCCCAGGAAAAAGGCCTGGTGGACCTTCGCGCCGCCGAGGCCGCGCCTGAAAAGAGGGAGGTCCTCGTCGATGACGTCGAGACCGACGCGCTGGGGGGAATGATCCGGCAGCGCAGCGAGATCACGGACCGGAAGACGGCGAACGGGTTGGCCTCGATGGGCGCGAACTCGGAGCTGCAGCGCGCGTCGAACGTCGGGAACGAGACGCTCAAGGGCGCGAAGCAGACGCGGGACCAGGGTGGGCAGGAGGCGCTCGCCATCGCCGCCGCCGGCCAGCAGGCGGTCCGGATCGAGCAGAACAAGAACAAGGACCAGTTGCTGAACGCCGTCATCAACGGCGTGGGCGCGGGCGTGAAGACCACGGCCGGCCACTTCGGCACGGAGATGGGCAAGGGCGTGGGGAACAAGATCTTTGACTCCGGGAAGAAGGAAACAAAGACCGCGAGCACGGGCGGAACGGGCAGCCCTTCGGGCGGGAGCGGGGGCGGTGGAAGCAGCGGAGGGCACAGCGGCGGCTCGCCCGGCGGCAGCCAGGTGGCACAGACTCCCAAACATCATCCTTCAGGTAGCAGCAGCGGACACTCCGGCTCGGGCGACGACCCCGGTTATGGCGAGTCCGTGGACCCCGGCACCGGCGAGGAGTATCCAAGCGGGGGCGATTACGGTGTTTCCAAGGACCCGGGCGGCGGGGACTACCCGAGCGAGGGCGGCGGAACTATCGTTTCGGGGGATCCCGATGAGTACGAGCACGAGGATCCCGTTTATGGCGGGTATGTGGAGCCGCCGGAGCCCCCTCCGTCGCCACCGGTGCGGGTAGACATTCCCGTCAAGCCCAAGCCGCAGATCATCTGCCCGCACTGCGGGCGGCCGGCCGAGAAGCTAAGCAGCGCGAGCTCCGGTTACGGCTTTAAAGACGACAAGGGCAATTACTACAACCGGCATGGAAGCATCGAAAATGCCTGCCCGGCGTGCATTGCCGCCTGGGAGCAAAAAATGAAACCGCAATGAGGATTGCTTCAAGAGCGGGGCGCCGGATGAGCACGAACAGAAATATACCCATCATATTCACCATCAGCCTGACCGCGATCCTGCTCGGCGCCCTCCCCTGCCGCGCGGAGGAGGGCGCCCGGGCGGCGGAGAGCATCTGGGCCGCGGAGCCCGCCCCCGCCGCGGCGCCGGCCCCGGCGGCGCCGGATTTCAGCGCGCAGATCGCGAAACTGGAGCAGGCGGTGGCGGAGCTGGAAAAACTGCTCGGGAGCCCCCGCGGAATACGGGCGCGCCAGCCGTTCGAAAAGCGGCTGGGCGACCTCGAAACACGGCTTGATAAAATCGAGAAAAGGCTTAATGATCTCGAAACTCGGTTGAGACGGCAGGAAAGCCGCAAGTAGAGAAAACGCCATTGTCGAGGAGGTCCATGATCATGATACGCAACACCTGTATGATGGGCCTGGCCGCCCTGCTGCTGGCCGGCTGCAAGGGCACGGAGCCCCGGGTCGTGCGCCCGCTGAACGGCCCGGACGTCGCGCCGGAGGAACGCGCGGCGATGCAGACCCGGATCTTCCCGGCATCCGAGGACGTGGTCTTCGCCGCCACGGTCTCCGTGCTCCAGGACCTGGGCTGGAAGCTCGACACCGTGGACCGCGCCAGCGGCATGATCCGGGCCTCGACGGAGAAGCGCCTCGAGCCGCTCGGCCCCAAGGAGGAGAAGAGCGGCAACTTCGAGTGGCGCCGGACGGCGATCAAGAAGCGCTCATCGGAGAAGGACCAGTGGACGCGCTGGGACGAAATGGTCGCGCACATCGAGAAGTGGCCGCCGGACCGGACCAGCCAGCGGATCGTCCTCACCCGCCGCGGCTCGCTCCCCGCGATGTCCTATCCCGCCCGGGTGGACAAGCGGGACGTGATCATCAACGCCCCGGCCAAGGAAGAGTCCGTGGAGATCCAACTGGACGACGTGTACAGTACGCTGTTCCAACGCATCGAGAAAGCCATCCGGGAACGCACCCAGAACAAGTAAGGAGCCCTCTCGTGAAGAACCTGCACATGCTGACGGCCGGACTGACCGTGTTGCTGATCGCGGGCTGCGCCTCGCCCAAGGACAAGTACTTCCTGGACACGAAGACCAAGGCGAACATCTACATGATGCCGAAGCACCACAAGATCCACAAGGTGGCCATCATGCCGTTCAAGGCGCCCACGGAGCTGATCGGCAACTCGGTCTCGGACATGCTGGTGACCGAGATGCTGCGGATGGAGCGCTACGAGCTGGTCGAGCGCGGCCAGATGGCCCAGGTGCTGAACGAGTCGGAACTGTCGCTGGCCGGGCTCTCGGCGGCCAAGGCCGTGGAGATCGGCAACATGCTCGGCGCCGACGGCGTGATCATCGGCACGGTGGACGAGTACGGCACGACCGCGATCGGCGGGCGGGCCTATCCCGTGGTGGGCGTCTCCGCGCGGCTGATCGATTGCGAGACCGGCAAGGTGGTCTGGAGCGTGGACCTGGCGGAGCGCGCGGAAAAGAAAGACGTCGCGCTGTCCGCGCACGCCCGGTCCGTGGTGCACAACATGGTGGCGGCGCTGTACGCGGAGTGGCGCAAGCGCCAGTAAGCCGGAGGTCTCCATGAAGCGGGTTCTGTCCTGGTGGCTGGCCGGCGCCCTGGCCCTGATGGCCGGGTGCCAGGCCCCGAAGACCGTCGAGGAGGACGAAGAGGAGGAGTTGGCCGAGGAGGTCGAGCGGGCCCGGTTGACCTCCCAGATGCCGCGGGTGATGCTCCTGGTGGACGAGCAGAGCCTGGGCACAATCCCCACCGCCGAGGTCGAGGCCATGGCCATCGAGATGCTGCTGGACCAGAACGTCCAGGTCGTGGACCAGGACATGGTCCAGTCCAACCTCGGCAAGGGCCAGGAGGTCATGAAGATGGCCGGCGACAACCGGGGCGCGGCCGCCCTGGGCCTGCAGTTCGGCGCGGACCTCGTGCTGATCGGCGAGGTCGTGGCCAAGCCCTCGGCGCGGCGCATCAGCGATTCCAACCTCCGCTCCTACCAGGCCGCCGCGACGCTGCGGGCCGTCCGCACGGATAACTCCGCGACCATCGCCTCGGCCTCCGAGGACGCGACCGTCATCGGGCTCGACGACGTCGCGGGCAGCGCGAAGGCCATCAAGGCCGCCGGGAAAAAGAGCCTGGACCGGCTGGTTCCCGACATGCTGGACTCCTGGACGCGCACCGGCGGCCGGCGGGCCGCCCGCCTGAACCACGTCACCGTGACTGTGGGCGGCGTGGACCAGATGTGGAAGCTCAAGGCCATCCGCGAACAGCTGATCGGCCTGAAAAAGCAGACGGCCAACGTGGTCCAGCGCAATTACACCGCCGGCGTGGCCATCTTCGAGCTGGACTCGCTCGTGCCGATCGAGGAGCTGTCGGAGACCATCGTGCTGAAGCCGCCGGAGGACATCAAGTTCCAGGTGCTGGAAGTCGGGGCGGGCAACATCAACCTGAAAGTCGCGAACTAGGAAGGTGACACGGCCGTCCCCGGCCGTGAAGAGCGCGGGCGGGACGCCCGTGTCACCTTTTACGGAGACAGGTCATGCATCTATCCTGGCGATCGGTTCTTCCCGGGCTGGCAGGCTTGCTGTGCGCCTTGTCCCTCGCCCGCGCCGCGATCCCCGAGTCGGCGTCGGGCGTCCTGATGGCCAATTACCTGCGGTACCTGCTCCTCGACCAGGTGGAGACGCAGGGCGCGGACATTATCGCGAACGCGCCGGCCGCCACGCGGGGCGGCCTGCAGAACGCGCTCGCCGGGTGGACCGGCGGGCTCCAGGAACAGATCCGCCGCGACCTGGAGGCCCGCCTGGGCGACAGCGCCCGGGAGCAGTTCGAGGGCTTCATTGACGCGTTCTCGCGCGCGGAGCAGGCCGGGGACATGGCCTACCTCCAGTCCCTCGGCGCGGACACCGGCTGGCCGGGCCCGCCCTCCTCCGACTTCGAGGCCTTCCGGATGTGGGGGCTCGGCCAGTGGCTGTCGGACGAGGTGGACAGCGGCGTCAGTCTCCTCGCGAACCTCGAGCGGAGCGCCGCGCCGCCGCCGGCCGCGGCCCCTCCCCAGCGGCGGTCGAATCCCCTGCGCGACGCGGAGGCCGAGGCCGCCCCGCTGGAATACGAGGCGCCCCCGGAGGGCGCGCCGCTGCAACGGTTCGGCGACCTGCGCGAGGAGCGCCGCCAGAAGGCCCTCGATCAGGCCCAGGCGGGCATGCAGCAGGTGGCCGCCGAGCGCGAGGCCTGGGAGCAGGAGTACGCCAGCGACGTCGCCGCCAAGGCGCAGGCCGAGGCCGAGGCGATGAAGAAGCAGGCCGAGCGGCTCGCCGCCACGGACCAGGAAGCCCTCGAGCAGGAGAAGAACAGCCTCAAGACCAAGCTCATCGGCGTCCTCGCCGGCGGCGTGGAGGCCGGCGTCGGCGGCTTCACGGGCGCCATCGGCACCCGCCTCGCCGACGAGGCCGTCAACGAGATCTTCAAGTAAAACTGGAGGCGGGGCGCCCCCGCCCCGCGGCTTCAGATTTCCAGCAGGCCCATGAACAGGGCGACCAGCAGGAACAGCAGCACCACGAACAACCCGATGGTGTAGACCGGCAGCGGGCTGCCGTCCTTTTTGCGCCGGTCCATCTTGGAGAAATACGCCAGGACCGACAGCGCCAGCGAGAGCAGCAGCACGCCGAGGAAGGTCAGGAAGTTGAACCGCGCATGGGGCACCGGCCCCGCCCCCGGCGAGCCCGAGCCCCGCATTGCCGCCGGCCCGACCAGCGGCAGGATCATGCACAGGAACAGGAACGACAGCCCCGCCGCGAGGGACAGGAGGTTCCCCACGATCGGCCGGGCGAAAAACGGCTCCGGCTCCGCGAGGACCGGCGCCCGTCCGTCCCTTTTCTGTTTGGCCGGCTGCTGCTTCATGGTGGCTTGGACAGTACCGGCGCCCCGCCGTTGAATCAAGCCGGAAGCATCGCCCCTGTAGCCGGGACCGGCGGTCCCGGCCACAGGATGGCGCGCGGTCAACCGTTCACGACCTCGTCCAGCGTGAACCGAACCGCCACGGCCTCGCGGCGGCTGGTGATCCGCGCCTCGGCAAACCGGGTCGGGGTCTTGACCGTCCCGGCGAGGCACTCGCCCGCGACGCGGCACCGGACCTTCTTCCACGGCCCCTTCCCGATCCGGACCTCGGCCGATTTCACGCGCGCGCCCTCCGGCAGGGCCGCGCGCAGCACGCAGTCGCGGCGCGCCGGCATGCCCGCGTACTTCCCGCGCGGCGCCGAAACGGCCAGCTCTATCGTCTTCCCGCCGCACCGGCCGCGCACCGCCGTCCGGGCGAACTCGCCCTTCTCGCATTTCCGGCTCTCGCCGTCGTCCTCGTACAGCTCGTACGACGAATCGGCGAGCGGGTCGGGGTAGTAATCGAAGTGGATCTCGCGCGGCGTGGCCGTGCCCAGCGCGGCCGGCGGAGGTTGGCAGGGGATGATCGCGCCCCGGCGCGCGTACGTCGGGATGCGATCGAGCGGGATCTCCACGTGCCCGTCCCGCAGGCCTGTCACGGCCTCGCCCGTCTCGAGCTCGCGCCAGGCGCCGGGCGGGAAATAGGCCCGCTTGCGGTACAGGCCGCTGTTCTTGTCCGCGGGCCCGTCCGCCGGAATCACCAGCAGGTCGCGGCCGATCAGGTACTGGTGCTTGCGGCCCAGCGCGCCGCCGTCGTTGTCGTTGTATTCCAGGTAGAGCGGACGGATCAGCGGCAGGCCCGTGTCGTGCGCCTCGCGCGACAGGGTGTAAAAATACGGCGCCAGGGCGTAGCGGATGCGCGCCTGCTTGCGAAAGATCGCCTTCGCGCGCGGGCTGAAGCCCCACGGCTCGCGCACGCCGTGGTGGCTGTGCGTGCGGAACACGGGGCTCATCGCGCCGAACTGCGACCAGCGAACGAAGAGCTCCTCTTCGATCTCCTGCCCGAAAAACCCGCCGATGTCGTGCGACCAGTAGGCCGCCCCCAGGTTGCCGCTGCGCGCGGTGAACTCGACCTGGTGCTGCAGCACGCCCCACTCCGATGGCGTGTCCCCGGAGAACTGGACCGGGTACCGATGCGAACCCACCCCGCCCCAGCGCGAGAGGATCAGGCCCCGCTTGCCCGTCCGCTCCTCGGCCAGCTCGTAGTACAGGCGGTTGGCCCAGAGCTGGCTGTCCGTGCCGTCGAACGGCGGCTTGATCCAGCCGTCCACCCACCAGAAATCCATGCCCTCGTCGAATCGCGGGCCCAGCAGGATGTCCTTCCAGGCCTGCACGGCGTCCTTGCGCGACCAGTCGCAGGCCCACTGGCCCTGGTGCGGCAGCGCCCCGAGCCGCCTCGCGACGGCGGGCAGGTGGCTGTCGTCCGCGGGCAGGCTGTCATAGTGGTCGTAGCCCGGGTGATCGTTCAGCGAGGTCCGCACGCCCAGCTTGTGCAGCGCCGCCAGCGCCTTCCGCGGGTTTGGGAAGAATTTCGGGTTCCAGTCGTACCCGCCCCATCCGTGGCGCCAGTCGGTGTCGATGATCATCACGTCGATCGGGATGCCTTCCCGGCGGTATCGCTTCACGAGGTCGATGAATTCCTTGTCCGTGTAGGCGTACCAGCGCGAGTACCAGAAGCCGAACGTCCAGCGCGGAACCATCGGAACCTTGCCGAACACCGTCGTGAAATCCTTCAGCGCGCCCTTGTAATCGTTCCCGTACGCGAAGAAGTAGCCGTCGAACTGCACCACGCTCCCGAGGCTCTCCGGCCAGTCGTGTTTCAGGCTCCAGTAGACCCGGTGGTCGTCCTGGACGAAGTGTCCACCGTCGGTGCTCAAGATGCCCTCGACCGGGAAATGCGCGGGCCCGCCGCACCACTTCCACTGGTCCAGGCAACGGGTCACCGTCCCGAGGTTGCCGCCGTCGCGCTGGCCCGGCGTCCAGGTCATCGGGTGCCCGACGTGGTTGCGGTGATGGATCTTCAGGTTCGCGGCCGAGAAGCACTGGCCGTCGTCGGTATAAACCAGCTCGAACTTCGGCGTCCGGAGCGTCAGCGTCTTGCCCTTCAGCGCCGTCTCGGCGGCCGCCGGCTTCGCGGGCTTGCGCCCGACCAGCAGCGACGGCCCCTCGGCGAACCGCCCGCCGTGGCTGTACTCCAGCCGTACACAGCCATCGGCATATACCGTGAACCGCGCATTCCCCAGTACGACCGGACTTTGTTTCATCTTCATCAGGACAATCGCCTTCCGCAATTAAAGCGTTTTACTATTAGGAAATATTTGCGATTATGCGCGGACGACTAGTGATTGCAAGCGGTATTTTCCGTCGGCGGAGCGACGGAACTACAGGACGGCAACTGTAGCTCCGGCGCTCTGTCGCCGGAGCCAACCGGCTCGCTCCCTATGGAAGCCTTCCTTCTGCCCGCCAGACCTGCCCCTCGTCCGCCGACCGGGAGCGCTCGATCCAGCGCGCGAGGGTCGGCTCGATGGCGACAATCGCCAGCGACTCGTCTTCCGGAGGCGACGCTTCCTCGGGTGCGATCCCTTCCTTCTCAAGAAACGAGCGTATGGCGGAGAGTTGCGTGCCGGGAGCGTTCTGGAATAGCTTCATGACGCGCCCCCGCTCCTCCCCCTGCAGGATCCGGGCCTGACCCGTCACCTGGAGGGAACGCACCTGGTCGAACTTCGGCGCCGGCTCCCACACGGTGTAGGCCACGGCAGGATTCCGCTCGATGTTCCGGATCTTGTTCGTGTCCGGCCTGGCCCGCACGTAGACCGTCAGCCCCTCGCTGAAATAGACGACCGGGCTGACGTGCGGTGCCGCGCTCCCGTCGGCTGTGGCCAGCGTCAGCATCCAGTGCCCCGCCAGCCAGTCGGTGATCTTCTGGGTCAACTCCTCGTCGGACAGCGGCGGCAGCGGCGGCTCGGTCCAAGACGCCCCCGACACGCCGTCGATGGATTCCCCGGCGACAGCCGGGAGGACCAGCGCCACGCCCGCCAGCAGAACAAGCCACGCCTTCATCACATCCCTCCGGGTTCGGATGTCAGGACGATGGAAGATACCCCGCTCCCGCGGGCTTTCAACTCGTGCCGGCGAGTTGGCCGAACTTGAGGGCGTCGGCTTCGGCGGTGACCTCGATGGCCTCGGAGCCGGCGAGGTGGCCGCTCAAGAGCTCCTCGGCCAGGGGATCCTCGAGGTATTTCTCCACGGCGCGGCGCATGGGCCGGGCGCCGAGCAGGGGATCGAAGCCCTTGCCGATGAGGAACTTCCGGGCCGGTTCGGAGAGGTGCAATTCGATGTTTTTCGCCGCGAGGCGCTTGCGAATCTTCGCGACCTCCAGGTCGAGGATCTGCTCCATGTCCTCGATCCCGAGCTGCCGGAAGACGATGACTTCCTCGACGCGATTGAGCAGCTCGGGCCGGAAGACGCGCTTGGCCTCGTCGAGCATCTGCCTCTTCAACGCGTCGTAGTCCGCGGCGGCATCGGCGCGGCCGAAGCCCATCGCCCCCCCCTTGCGGACGAACTCGGACCCGAGGTTGGAGGTCATCAGCACGACCGTGTTGCGGAAGTCCACGCTGCGCCCGAGGCTGTCGGTCAGCTTGCCCTCCTCGAGAATCTGCAGGAGGATGTTCATCGTGTCCGGGTGCGCCTTCTCGATCTCGTCGAAGAGAACCACGCTGTACGGGCGGCGCCGTACCTTCTCGGTCAACTGCCCGCCCTCCTCGTAGCCGACATAGCCCGGCGGCGAGCCGACCATGCGCGAGACGTTGAACTTCTCCATGTACTCGGACATGTCGATCTGGATCAGCGCGTCAGGGTCGTCGAACATGAACTCGGCCAGGGCCTTGGCGAGCAGGGTCTTGCCGACGCCGGTGGGGCCGAGCAGGATGAACGAGCCGATCGGCCGGCGGGGATCCTTCAACTCGGCGCGCGAGCGGCGCAGGGCCTTGGAGATCGCGGCCACCGCGGCGTCCTGCCCGATGACGGTCTTGCGGATGTTGGCCTCCATCTGGAGGAGCTTCTTGGACTCGAGGTCGGCCATCTTGGTCAGCGGCACGCCGGTCCACTTGGAGACAATGTGGCGGATATCCTCGGCGTTGACGGTGACGATCTTGCCGTCCTGCTCCTTGCGCCACGCCTCCATGGCCTTGTCGGTCTCCTCGCGGGCCTGGCGCTCCTGGTCGCGGAAGGCGGCGGCCTGCTCGTACTGCTGGAGCTTGATCGCCTCCTCCTTCTGCTTGCGGATCTCCTCGATCTTCTTCTCCTGCTCCTTGAGGTCGGGCGGCCGGGTCATGGCGGAGATGCGGCCGCGGGCGCCGGCCTCGTCCATGACGTCGATCGCCTTGTCCGGCAGGTAGCGGGCGGTCAGGTAGCGCGAGGACAGGTGGACGGCCTCGACGATCGCCTCGTCGGTGATCTTCGCGTGGTGGTGCTCCTCGTAGCGCGGGCGCAGGCCGCGGAGGATCTCGACGGCCTCCTCGATCGTCGGCTCGCGCACGGTGATGGACTGGAAACGGCGCTCCAGGGCGGCGTCCTTCTCGATGAACTTCCGGTATTCCGCCAGGGTCGTCGCCCCGACGCACTGCAACTCGCCCCGGGAGAGCGCGGGCTTGATGATGTTGGAGGCGTCCATGGCGCCCTCCGCCGAGCCCGCCCCGACGATGCTGTGCAGCTCGTCGATGAAGAGGATGATGTTCTTGTTCCGGCGGATTTCGTCCATGACGGCCTTGATCCGCTCCTCGAACTGGCCGCGGTACTTGGTGCCGGCGACCATCAGCGCCAGGTCGAGCGTGACCACCCGCTTGCCGCGCAGGAGCTCCGGCACGTCGCCGCGGACGATGGCCTGGGCCAGGCCCTCGACGATCGCGGTCTTGCCGACGCCCGCCTCGCCGAGCAGCACGGGGTTGTTCTTGGTCCGGCGGCACAGGATCTGGATCACGCGCTCGATCTCGTTCGCGCGGCCGATGACGGGGTCGAGCTGGCCCTTGTTCGCCAGGTCGGTCAGGTCGCGCCCGAACGTGCTCAACGCCGGGGTCTTGGAGTCCTTGGCGGGCGGCGGCTTGCCTTCCGGGCCGGGGCCGTCGGCCGGTTCGCCGGGCGGCGGCTCCAGGGAGGGGTCGTAGGCCGGGTCGAGCTCCTTCATCACCTCGACGCGCGCCTTCTCCAAGTCCACGTCGAGATTCTTCAGGACGCGGGCGGCGACGCCTTCGCCCTCGCGGAGCAGGCCGAGCAGGAGGTGCTCCGTGCCGACGTAGGCGTGTTTCAGGGCGCGGGCCTCGCTGCCGGCGAGCGCGAGGACCTTCTTCATGCGGGGGGTGAAGGGTACGTTGCCGGCGGTCTTCGTCGCCGGGCCGACGCCGACGGACTTCTCGACCTCGAGGCGCACGGTCTCGAGGTCGATGCCCATCTTGCGCAGGACATTGACGGCCACACCCTGCCCCAGCGCGATCAGGCCGAGCAGGAGGTGCTCCGTGCCGACGTAGCCGTGGTTGAACCGGTCGGCCTCCTTGCGGGCCAACTGGATCACCTGTTGCGCTCTGGGCGTAAAATTGTTCATGTCCAATCGCCTATGCCGGCTTCAAGCCGCACTCCGCCAGGACCTGCCGCACCTGCTGCGCCCGGGCCACGTCCCGGTTGCGCGGCTTCAGCTTGCGCCCTTCCTTCTTCTGGAGGTGCGCGGGCTGCGTGACGACGAGCAGCTCGTCCAGCGGCCGCCGGTCCTTGCATTTCAATATACCCATTTCCAGGCCCAATCGCAACCCGGACACCAGGTCCAGCGTTTCCTTGGAAGCCAGGATGTGCGCATTCTGGAGGATTCCGAGCGACCGCCCGACGTGGTCCCGCAGGATGGGCTCCTTGCGGTCCCGCAGCCGGGTCCGTGCGTTTTTCTCGTGCTCGACGATCTCCAGCACGATCTGCTCCAGGCTGTGAACGATCTCCCCCTCCTTCTCGCCGAGGGTGATCTGGTTGGACACCTGGAACATGTTGCCGACGGCCTCCGTGCCCTCGCCCCAGAGGCCGCGCACCGCCATGCCGATCTTGGTCACTCCCTTGATCACGGGGTTGATCTCGTTCATCAGGACCAGGCCGGGCACGTGGAGCATGACGCTGGCGCGCAGACCGGTGCCGACATTGGACGGGCAGGCGGTCAGGTAGCCGAGGCGGGGCGAAAAGGCATAGCGCACGCGGCTCCCGAGTTCGTCGTCCAACCGGCTCATGACCTCCCAGGCCTCGCGGATATCGAGCCCGGGCCGGATGACCTGCATCCGGAGGTGGTCCTCCTCGTTGACCATCACGGCCACGCGCTCGTCGGGCGTGCCGACCAGCCCGCTGCCGCGACCCTTGCCCGCCTGCTCGCGGCTGATCAGGTGCCGCTCGAACAAAATCTGCCGGTCCAACTCGTCCAGCTCCTCCATCCCCAGGGCGTAGGATCCGGCGAGGGTCGGCGCGGCCTGCAGGATAGCCCGCAGGGATTGCCAGATCTTCTCGCACTCCTCCTCGCCCGCCCAGCCGGGGAAGGCCGCCTCCTGCAGGTTTCGCGCCAGCCGGATCCGGCTGCTGACCACGGCGCCGGAGTCCCCGGCGGCCAGCCAGGCGGCCGGGCGGCCGATGAGATCGCCCACATTCACGGGCTCCCCCCGCCGGGCGGCGCGGCCCGCGCGGCCTGGATGAGATCCCGGAGCCGCGCGGCCTCCTCGTAGCGTTCCCCGGCCACGGCCTCTTCCAGCGCCTTCTGCAGCGCGGCCAGGCCGGAGTCGCCGGCCGGGGCCGGCGCGGCCCCGGCCGTTCCGGGGGCCTTGCCGACGTGCTGTTCGCTCCGGTGCATGCCCTTGATCAGCGGGCCGAGCTCGCCGGCGAACGCGTCGTAGCAGTCCGGGCAGCCCAGGCGGCCGGTCTTCTTGAAATCCGAGGGCCGCATGTGGCAGCGCGGGCATGCGTGCTCGCCGGCGGCCGGGCGCTTGCTCTCCGGCTCGATCGCCTTGCCCAGGCCCATCAGCAGGTCGGAGATGGAGACCGGGCCGTGGACGTCGAGCCCCTTCTGCGCGGCGCACTCCTCGCAGAGGTGGACCTTCTTGACGGAATCGTCCACCACCTGCGTCAGGTGCACCGTCGCCTCATGCTGTTTGCAGGATTCGCAGAGCACGGCCGTCCCTCCCGGCGTCAGGCGATCGGGGTTCCCGACCGCTGGGCGTAGGCGTGGAAATGCTTCGCCAGTTTCCGGGTCACGGGTCCCGGCCGGCCGTTTCCGATCACGCGCTGGTCCACGTTCACGACGCTGATGATCTCCGCGGCGGTGCCGGTCAGGAACACCTCGTCGGCGGTGTAGAGGTCGTAGCGCGTCATCACGTTCTCGTTCACGGTCAGCCCGTGCTCGGGCGCGAGTTCCATGACCACGGCGCGGGTGATGCCCTCCAGCGAGCCGCACCACGGGGGCGGCGTGAGCAGCGTCTTGCCGCGCAGCGCGAACACGTTGTCGCCGGACGCCTCGGCCACGTAGCCCTGCGGGTTGAGCATGATGCACTCCATCACGCCGGCGTTCATGGCCTCGATCTTGGCGAGCACGTTGTTGAGGTAGTTCAGGCTCTTGATGCGCGGGTTGACCGCCTCGGCCTGGTTGCGCATCGTGCCCACGGTGATGATGGACAGCCCGGTTTCGTAGAGCTTCTTGGGATAGAGCTGGATCCCGCCCGCGATGATGATCACCTGCGGCTGCTTGCAGTTGAACGGATTGAGGCCCAGCGTGCCCACGCCGCGGGTCACCACGAGCCGGATGTAGCCGTCCCGCACGCCGTTGGCCCTGCAGGTCTTCACCACGGCGCGCGCCAGGGCGTCCTTCGCCATCGGGATGACCAGCGCGATCGCCTTGGCGCTGCGGTACAGGCGGTCGAGGTGCTCGTCGAGCTTGAACACGCGCCCGTTGTACGCGCGGATGCCCTCGAACACGCCGTCGCCGTAGAGCAGCCCGTGGTCGAACACCGACACCATGGCCCGCGACTCGTCCACCAGCCTGCCGTTCAGAAAGATCTTCATAGCCGCCGTTCTCCAATGGCGGGGGACTCTAGCACACCGGCGGGGCTATGCCAAACATCCATCTTTCAGGCGCAGGCGGCGGCCGCAGCGGCCGGCGACGTCCTCGTTGTGCGTCACCAGCACGAGGGTGCGGCCGCGCTCGCGGGTGAGCCCGAAGAGGTGGGCCAGGACCTGGTCCCCCGTCTCGGAATCCAGGTTGCCCGTGGGCTCGTCGGCGAGGATGAGGTCGGGGTCGTTCATCAGGGCGCGGGCCAGCGCGGCGCGCTGCTGCTCGCCGCCGGAGAGTTCCGCCGGCCGGTGCGGCGCGCGGGCGCCGAGCCCGACGCGGTCCAACAGCTCCGCCGCGCGCCGGCGCAGCCGCCCGGCCGCGCGGGCGGCGCCGAACCGGCTCATCGCCGGCAGCATCACGTTCTCCAGCACGTCGAGCTCCGGCAGGAGGTAATAGGACTGGAACACGAAGCCGATCCGCGTCGCCCGGACCTCGCTGCGCGCGTTCTCGGACAGGGCGTAGAGATCCCGCCCCTCCAGCCGCACCGCGCCCCGGTCGGGCCGGTCCAGGCCGCCCAGCAGGTGCAGCAGCGTGCTCTTCCCCGCGCCGCTGGCGCCGGTGACCGCGACCGACTCGCCGGCGCGGACGTCGAGCGAGACGCCGCGCAGGACGGGGATCTCCGTCGCGCCGACGCGGTAGGTCTTGTGCAGGCCCTGCGCGCTCAAAAAGAGGCCGCGGGAGGCGGGGTCATTCATAGCGCAGGGCCCTCACGGGATCGAGCTTCGCGGCGCGCCAGGCAGGGATCAGGCCCGCCAGCGTGCAGATGACCATCACGGCCGCGGCGACCAGGCCGATGTCCGTCCACGAGATCACCGCCGGGATCTCGCTCAAGTGGTAGAGCTCCTTCGGCAGCAGCTCCAGCCCGAACCGCCGGTTGAGCCACTGCATCAGCGCGTTGCGATACTGGAGCACCAGCAGGCCGGTCCCGACACCCGCGACGGTGCCGATCAGCCCGTCGATCCAGCCCTGCCAGATGAACACGCGCATGATGCTGCCGGACGGGAACCCGAGCGCCTTGAGCAGGCCGATCTCGTGCGTTTTCTGCACGGTGATGGTGATCAGCGTGTTCGTGATGCCGAACGCGGCGACGACGGTGATGAAGATCAGCAGGAAGAACATCATGTTCTTTTCCACGCGCAGCGCGGCGAAGAGCTGGTGGTTCTGCTCCATCCAGGTCGTCACGCGCGTCCCGGGGCCGAGCTCCTCCTCGATCCGCGCGGCGACGACGTCGGCATGGTACGGGTCGTCGGTCATCACCTGGATCCCGTGGACGCCCTGCTCCAGCCCGTACAGGTCGCGCGCCCGGGGCAGCGAGGTGAGCAGGAACCCCACGTCAAACTCCCACATGCCCAGCTCGAAGATCCCCGCGACGGTCAACTCCTCCGGCAGGTAGATTTCGTCCGCTGCCGTGAAGTTCTGCGGCGAATAGACCAGCAGCCGGTCGCCGGGGATGACCCCGAGCTGCCCGGCCAGGTCGCGCCCGATGACGACGTTCTCGTCCTCCACGTTGAACTCCCCGTCCACCATGTGGTCGGGGATGCGGCTGACGGTCCGCTCCTGTTCCGGGTCGATGCCCCGGGCCATCGGCGTGTAGACGCGGTCGTTGTGCTGGACAAAGACCAGGCCCTGCACGAACGGCGCCGCGCCGGTGACGCCCTCGATCCTCCGGATTCGCTCGACCAGCTCGTCCTCGTTCTCAATGACCTCCCAGCCGCCGACCGTGACATGCGCGTTGAAGCTCAAGATCTTCTCGCGCCACATCTCGTCGAAACCGCTCATGACGGAGAGGACGATGATCAGCACCGCGACCCCGAGCAGCACACCGAGCACGGAGATCACCGTCACCACCGAGAGGAACGTCCGCTTCGGCTTCAGGTACTTCAGCGCCAGGTACAGGGAAAACGGTAACGCCATTTTTTTTACCGCGGATTACGCGGATGATTGTTTTTATCAGCGCCCATCCGCGCCATCCACGGTTTCTTATGTTTTAGGTTTCAGCTGCGGGAAGAGGATGACGTCCCGGATCGCCTCGGCGCCGGTCAGGACCATCAACAGGCGGTCGATCCCGATGCCCATGCCGCCGGCCGGGGGCATGCCGTGCTCCAGCGCGGTCAGGAAGTCGTGGTCCACCTTGGCGTCGTCGCCCTTCGCCTGGGCCTCGAGGCGCCGGCGCTGCTCGAGGGGATCGTTCAGCTCGCTGTAGGCCGGCGCGATCTCGCGGCCCTGCATGACCAGCTCGAAGACGTCCACGGCCGACGGGTCGTCCGCGCAGGGTTTCGCCAGCGGGATCAGCTCCGCCGGGAACCGCGTGACGAAGACCGGCCCGGCCAGCGTCTTCTCGACGAGCTTCTCGTAGATCTCGTGCGTCACGTCGAGCTTCGTCCACTCCGGCGCGACGGCGAGGCCCATCCCCTGCGCCCGCTCGCGCGCCCGGGGCAGGTCGAGCTCGAACCAGTCCGCGCCGGCCTTCTCCAGGATCAGCTCGCGGTACGGCTTCTCGGGCCACGGCAGGGCCAGGTCGTACGGGTGCTCGGCGCTCCCAACCTTCAGCGAGCCGAAGACGGTCTGCGCGACGTGGGTGACGAGATCCTGCACGAGGCGCATCATGCCGCGCACGTCGGTGTAGGCCTCGTAGAGTTCCAGCATCGTGAACTCGGGGTTGTGCGACCGGTCGAGGCCCTCGTTGCGGAAGTTGCGGTTGAGCTCGAAGACCTTGTCGTAGCCGCCGACGAGCAGGCGCTTGAGGTACAGTTCCGGCGCGATGCGGAGGAACATGTCGTGGCCGAGCGCGTGGTAGTGGGTCTTGAACGGGTTGGCCGTCGCGCCGCCGGCCATGGCCTGGATCATCGGCGTCTCGACCTCGCGGAAGCCGCGATCCGAGAGGAACTTCCGGATCGCGGCGATGGCCTGCGTCCGGCGGTCGAACAGCGTCCGGACGTCGGGGTTCGCGATCAGGTCGAGGTAGCGGTAGCGGTAGCGCGTCTCGACGTCGTGCAGGCCGTGCCACTTCTCCGGCAGCGGCAGCAGGGCCTTGGCGAGCAGCGTCCAGCCGTTGACCTTCAGGCTCTGCTCGCCGGTCCGCGTGACGAACAGTTCCCCTTCGGCGCCGACCTGGTCGCCGAGGTCGAGGAGCTCGAACGCCTCGAAGGCCTGGTCGCCGACGGCGTCCTTCTTGACGTAGACCTGGAGCCGCCCGGTGCCGTCCTGGAGGTGGGCGAAGATGCTCTTGCCCATCTGGCGCTTGGACACGATGCGGCCGGCGACCCGGGCGGGCTTCTGCTCGGCGAAGGCCGCGAGCACCTCGGCCAGCCGGCCCGTGCGCTCGAAGGGCGCGCCGAACGGCTCGTAGCCGAGGGCTTGCAGCCGGCGCATGTTCTCGATGCGCTGCTGCCGGAATTCGTTCTCGCGCGGCCCCTGGTCCATGGTTTGTCTCCTGCGACGGTCCCAGAGGATAGGAGCCGCCTCCCGGCAAGTCAAGGAAGGCGCGGCCGCCCATCAGCGGGGGAACAGGAGCACGGGGAAGAGCGCGGCGACGCCGGCCGTGACGCCGAAGCGCGCGCCGAGGAGCACAGCCGTCAACATCAAGGCCGCCCAGATTCCGATCTGCAGGGCGGGCGCGCGGACGGGGGCGCCTTTTCGCCGCCAGCGGCGATGGGCCTTCGCCTCCGCGCCGATGAACAAGAGCCCCAGCCCGAAGTACACCGCGGAGGCGACGACCACGATCGGCGGGAGCGCTCCGCCGGTCCGGGTTTCCATCCCCGGCGCCGCGCGGCGCGTGAGGTTGTAGAGGAGGCAGGCCTCGCCCAGGAGCGGCGCGTTCGCCGCGTTGGAGAGGAGACGCGGGGTCAGCCACGTGCCGTTCGGCAGGGGCCAGCCGAAGACGGTCATCTGCGCCGCCAGCGGCCAGGCGCGGTCGAATCGGCCCATGATCCGCGAGGCCGCGACGCCGAACGCGCTGGCCGACACCCCCACCCCGCCCAGGACCGGCCCGGCGTCCACGTCCATGTACCAGTCCCCGCCGCCGAGGTCGCGCGGGAACTCGCGGAAGCCGCGCAGCCCGTACTTCTCCTGCCAGAACCAGCGCTCGTAGCGCGCGTACCAGTCGCGCGCGACGTCCGGCCACAACTCGGGCGCGCTCATGAAGGCGTACGAAATGCCGCAGCCGCGCGCGGGGCCGTGCACCACGCCGCGGACGGGATCGGCCGCGTAGGGCGGCAGGCCTCGCGGGTCCAGCAGCGTACCCTCGAAGCCGCGGAGCGAGCGCGCGGCGAAGGCGGAGTGGTCCGTGCCGAGCACGCCGTCCGCCCGGCGGATCGCGGCAACGGCCATGAGCACGTCGAGCGGATAGCACTCGCCCGGATAATCGTTCAGGATGCCATGCGGCGAGCGGTCCAGCTCGGTGGACAGGGTCTCCACCTGGTCGCGCAGCATGGGCAGGTGGCGGGCGTCGCCGGTGAGGCGGTGATGGCTGGTCATCGCGGCGATCAGCAGCATGCGATAGAACACGTTTTCCCTATGCAGGTAATCGTCGCCCCAGTGGAGCTTGACCCAGGCCGCGTGGCCGGGATCGAGGACCAGGTCCGTCGCCGCCTCGATCGCGCCGCGGGCGAACTCGCGGGGCGCGGGCCCGCCCGGATTCGATGGCCGCGCCCAGTCTTCCTGCAGCGATTCGACGGACCAGAGGTAGAACACCGACCCGAACAGCGGCCATTCCGTGCCGGCGATCTCGTTGAGGTGCAGACCCTCGGCCTTGCCGCTGCCGATCCGGCCGCGCGCCCAGCGTTCGTAGCGGGGCGTCAGGTCGCGGAACAGCCGCCACGCGGCGCGGGGGATGGCGTCCGAACGCAGCGCGGGATCGGCGAGATTCCGAAGGACGGCCAGGCCCGGGAGGATGAAGAAGTACAGGCTGATGACCGCCGCCAGGCCAAGGTTGACGCGGCGGGCGAAGCGGGCGGTTAGTCGAATCTTTTCGTTCATGACCGGCATATGTCTCTGCTTCCGGAGTAGGCCCGGCTCGCCCTCGAGCCGAGGCCCGTCATACCAAGTCTCATCGTAATGCCGGCGCTGGCGTCGAGGGCGACGCCGCGCTACTCTTCCTCCCCCGCACCACATCGCCGATCAGGGCGCACTCGAGGCCGAAGGGGAGATAGCCGGCGTAGCCCAGCAGCGGCATCTCGAAAAGATGGAAGCGGTTCACGAAGGGCACGGCGTAGATCCAGCGCGCGAGGCTGTGGAAGTTCCACATCTCCCAGAAGAATCCGCAGATGAGCGCGGAGGCCGCCAGCAGCGCGGCGCGGCGTGCGACGCGGCCGTCCGGGCCGGGCTCCAGGAACGGCCGGCCGGCGAGCATCCGCAGGGCGGAAATCACGAGTAGGGGCGAGACCCAGAGCAGCGGGAACAGGATGTCCGGCCACACGGCGAGGAAGGCCAGCCCCAGCGCGGCGACCGCCAGGAGCAGGACGGCGACCCACGATCGGCCCGGCGCGGGGCGGCTCGCGGCCGCCGGCGCGCCGAACACCGAGTCGAGCAGCTCGTAGGTGCCCAGCACGGCGGGCAGGACGGTGGAGAACGGGAGCGTGGCCTCGACGAAATACTGGAGCGGCGAGATGGCCTCAACCCCCGCGTAATACCAGTTCTGCACGAAGCGGTTCAGGTACTCAAAGTACCACCAGAACACCGCGCTGACGGGAAAGAGCGCGAGGAAAAAACGCGGCCGGGCGGTCATCATGCACGAGCCCGTCCGGCGACAAACCAACGCGTTGACAACGACGATGTAGCCCAGCCACAGGGGCGTGAACGTGAACCGCTGCAGCGGGGCGAACCACGGGAAGCGGGTCCAGGCCAGCACCCAGGCCCCGGCGGTGAAGGCCACGCCCAACCAGCCCCAGGCCGGGAACGGGCGCGCCGGGTTCGCGCGCGGGCGGGCGGCCCAGGCGCGGGCCAGCAGTCGAACCATCGGCACGAACAGCGCGAGCGCGAGCAGGGCCAGCACAACGAACGCCGGCCACGAGAACCCCGCGTGCTCGACATAGCGGGTCAGGGGTGGAAACTCGAGATAGCGGGCCACCGGATAGCCCTTGAGCCGCACGCCAATCAGCGGCAGGGCGACCAGCGCCGCCGCCACCGGCAGTCCGAACAGCCCTTTGCGCACCGGGTTCATCCGCCCATCAGCATAGCGTATTCAGCTCTCTGGATACAGACCGCGCCGCAGGCCTGGCGTTCACCGATGGCGAGGCCTTGCCTCCGATTTCCGGTTCGAAAGCCGGCGTCCCACATCGCAGGGTGCGGCGGGGGCGACGCCGCTCCGAACAGAGCGGGGTCGGGTCCGAAACGGACTTGCCCCCGCATACGAATTGCATGCGCGAAGCACCCTGGCGCGCGCCGGCCTGTCACTCCTTCGCGCCCAGCCCCCTCAAGAGATCGCGGAAGGCCGGCTCGTTGCGGAGCAGGTCGAATTCGGGCTGCGCCAATCGATCCAGGGCCTGCCGGGGATCCATCAACCGGGTGGCCTTGGTCAGCGCCGCGATCGCGTCCTCGCGCTGTTCGAGATGGGCCTGGGCTTGGGCCAACTGGAGATAGAACGGCGCGACCTCAGGGGCTTTCTGAATGATCTGCAGCAGCAATCCGGCGGCGCGCTCCCATTGCTGCATCCGGAGGAGCAGAAGGGCATAGGTCTGGGTGGCCATCGCATCGTTCGGGCGGGAGAGGAGGTGCCGCTCCATGTATTCGGCGGCCTTAGTCAACTGGCCGCGCCGCAGGTAGAAGGTGGCCAGGTTCTGACAGGTGGTAGCGCGCCCGGGGTCGGTGCGATACGCGTTCAGGAAGGACTGTTCCGCCCTGTCCAGGTCTCCCAGCTTCATGCAGGCTACGCCCAGGCTGTTGGCCATGGCCGCGGTCATGGGCCCCTCCTGGGCCGCCTTCTCGTAGGCCTCCGCGGCGATCTCGAACTGATTGAGATACATGGCGGCGGCCGCGATACTCACTTGTACGCCGCGAATATCGGGGTACATCTGCACGACCCTCTGAAAGTTCGTCAACGCGGCCTCGTATCGCTCCTGCCGGGCAGCTTCCTCGGCCTTCACCAGGAGGTAGGCCGCCTGCTTGACGGACGAGAAGGTCATGGAAGCAGGGCTGGTTAGTTCGGGCGGGGACGGCTCAAGCTCGTCCACCAGCCCCGGGAGCGGCGGGTCCGCCCCCAGCCTCAAGGGCGAGGCGGACGGATCGAGGGTCCGCCGGTCCAGAAGATCGGAGCGCCCGGTCGCGTTCAGTCGCAGGGAATAGTACGCCGCGACCGCCACGACCGCCGCCCACAACGTGATCGTCGTAAAAGTCATGAACACGATTTGGCGGCGACGCCGGCGCCGTGCTTCGGTCCAGTCATCCCCGGAGGCAAGCGAGACAGAGGTCTCCGGATCTCCGGGCCCAGCGGGCGGCCGCTCACGGGCGCTGTACACGCTGTGCGAGAAGGAATCCATCGCTACTTCAATGCCTTCGGGCTCAAGCCGGGAAGGGCGCCCCGCGCCGCGCGGCCAGACCGGTCCGGGCCCGCGCGGATCGGCAGGCACAACGACACGCCGAACAGCCTGCCGCAAGCCCTCCCCTCCACCACGCCGCAGCCTTGAACAATAGCCGTGCGCATCCCTTCTGACGCTAGGGAAGCCGGTTGCCAGTGTCAAGCGCGCGCGGCCGAATTGCCCGGCGCGTCCCACGTATCCCCGAGTTTCCCCTTGATCATACTTGCCGGGGCGGACGCCCGGAGCCTATGATGAAACGAAAGGAGCGGCTTGTTCTCCGGGGAGCGGGTTGCCGGGAGACGATCATGAAAAGTTTCTTCCGATCGCTCATCGCGTCCGTCCTTTTCGCCGCGGCATCCGGCGCGCGCGCGCAGGACATCTGGATCAGCAACGGCCTGCCGCCCTCGGCCGAGGGCTACCTGGCGGTCCGGGTTTCGCTGGGCGGCAACTGCTACTCCGGCCTGGTGGGGACGGCCACGGGGCCGGCCAGCTTCCTTTTCGAGTTCGCCACGTTCTTTTCCGTGACCAACGACTGGGCGTTCACGGCGGACGCCCCCCCGGTGAACCTCGGCGGCAACCAGGTTCAATGCACCGGCACGCTGGCCGGCGCCCTCGGCCCGGTCCAGTACGACCTGCGGGCCTGGATCCCGGCCGGCGAGACCACGCTGTACCGGCGGTGGACGTTCACCCGCGCCGGCGGTATCGGTGACCTGCGCTGCTTTGCGTACGTGGACGAGGACGTGGGGTGGGTCCTGGACGACGTGTTCATCCCGGTGGGCACGTACGCCGGCGGAAACCTCGAACTGCACACCGTGGACCAGGCCACGCGGGTCGGCTTGAGCCAGGGCGTCCTGAAGACGGACGAGCGCAACGTCACGTGGGCCGGCTGGCACGCCGCCCGCTTCCCGGACCTGTACGATCACATCGGCAACGAGGGCGGCACGAATTTTCCGCCCGACGGCTTCATCGACACCAACACCCTGCCCCGCATCGCGGCCACCTCGCCGCCCGAGTACGGCCCGTCGGATGTCACCTCGGCGCTGGCCTACGATGTCAACCCCGCCGCCACGCAGGCGGTCTTCACCGCGGTGCTGGGCAGCATCCCGCATTTCGATTACTACACGCTCACGGTGCAGTCGCAGGACCCGTCGAGCGGCGCGGCGGTCACCGTGTCGCCCGCGGACAACGACGGGAGCGGTGACGGCAGCACGCCGTTCGCGCGCACGTATGTCGCGGGCAAGGCCGTCACGCTGACCGCGGCGGCGTCCACCGGCACGAACACGTTCAGCCGCTGGCTCCTCGACGGCGCGGACCAGGGCACGAACCGCGCGCTGGTCGTCACGGTGTCCACCAACCGCACCGCGACGGCGGTCTTCGGCGGCGGGGGCGCGGCGACCAACCTGCTGCCCGACCTGGCAGTCCGTTCCTTCCGGGCGGACAACACCCTCATTAACGCGGGCGAGCCGTTCTGGGTCGAGGCCAGCATCACCAACTACGGGCCCGGCGCCGCCGGCGCCTGCCACGCCCGGCTCTACATCACGCCCAGCAACGATTTCAGCTTGCAGGACGATTTCCTCGTGGGCCGGATACCCATACCGGCGCTCACCGCGAACACGGGCGCCTGGGTCCGGTGGACCTTCACGGCGCCGCATTTCCCCTTCCTGTCGAATGCTGTGTGGACAATCGTGCACGTGGATTCCGACAGCGAGGTGGTGGAGACGAACGAAAACAACACCTTCAAGACCGTTAGCCCCTTCTATTCCATCCTTGCCGCCACCGGCTCGGTGCGCGTGCTGTCCGTGTTCTCGTCTAATCCCGACGTGGACGTGGGCCTCGGCGTCCTGCCGCCGGACAAGAACGGCGACGCGGACGGCCCGACCACCGTGACCCGGGGCTACGCCACCAATACGACCGTGAGCCTCACCGCGCCCGCGTTCGCGGACGGCAACCCGTTCGACCGCTGGCTGCTCAACGGGGCCGACGCCGGGTACAACGTCCTGCTCACCGTCCCGCTCTCCAGCAACCAGACCGCGCGGGCGGTGTACGGGCTGGCCGCGACCCTCTCCGTGAGTTCCCAAACGCCGGACGGCGGCGTCGCCGTCGAGGTCGCGCCCGCGGACCGCAACGGGAACGCGGACGGCGTGACGCCCTTCGGCCGCTCGTACACCAGCAACCTGACGGCCGTGCTCACCGCGCCGGAAACCGCGGACGGGAAACCGTTCAGCCACTGGCTCCTCGACGGCACGAACCAGGGTGCCTCGCGCATCCTGAACGCCGCGCTGGCGACCGGCGCATCCCATTCCGCCACGGCGGTCTACAGCGTCACCGGCGCCCTGCCCGACCTGGTCTGGAGCGGCCACGCGTGGCGAACCAACGCGCTCCGCGAGGGCGACGCGTTCTGGGTCAACTGCATCATCACGAACGCCGGGCCCGGCGCCGCCGGCGCCAGCCACGCCACGTTCCATTTGAGCCCGGGCAACGACTGGGACCTGACCGACGATTTCTGCGCGGGCGAGCAACTCGTCGGCGCCATGGGCCCCGGCGGCGCGCAGTCGGTCCGGTGGGAGTTCACCATGCCCGACCTCGGCTCGGGCACGTACACGCAGTGGGTCCTGGTGGACGTGGACTGCCGCGGCGAGGTGGACGAGAGCAACGAGGCCTCTCCGTACAAGGGCGGGCAGACACTGCTGGTCAGCGACGGCGCGGCCACCGGCCGGACGCTGACCGTGCTCTCCCACTCCCCGGACGCGGGCATCGTGATCGGCGTCGCGCCGGCCGACCTCTCGGGCGAGAGCACCGGCACCACCGCCTTCACGCGCACGTACACCAACGGCGCGAGCGTCACCCTGACCGCGCCGTCCAACGCGGGGGCGCAGGCCTTTTACCGATGGCTGCTGGACGAGGCGACGGCGGACACGAACCGGAGCGTCGCCGTAATCCTGTCCACCAACCGGACCGCGCGCGCGGTGTACGGCCCGGCCGTGGGCCATGCGATCCTGTGGGGCTCGGCGACCAACGAGTTCGGGCGGGCCGTCCGCGCGGACGCCGAGGGCAGCGTATACACCCTCGGCTACGGCTACGGGCCGCTGGACGGCCAGACCAACGCGGGCGACAGCGACATCTTCATCCGCAAGTTCGGGCCGGACGGCTCGGGCGTCTGGACGCGGGTCTTCGGGTCCGCCGGCCACGACGAGCCGGAGGAACTGTGCCTGGACGGAGACGCCAACCTCTACGTCGTCGGCTACGCCGAGGGCGCGTTCCATGGTGAGTCGTACGCGGGCAGCCGGGACGCGTTCATCGCCAAGTTCGACAGCGCGGGCACACACCAGTGGACGCATTTCTTCGGCTCCTCGTTCAGCGATTACGGCAACGGCGTGCATGTCGGGAGCGACGGCTTCGTCTACATGGCGGGGACCACGTACGGCGCGTTCGAGGGGCAGACCAACACGGGCGGGGCCGATTTCTTCGCCGCGAAATTCTCGGCGGACGGGACACTGGCCTGGACACGGATCTGGGGCTCGACCAGCAACGACCATGCGCGCGGCGTCGGGCCCGGCCCGTCGGGCAGCGTGATGTTCGGCGGCTTCACGGCCGGTGCGCTGGGCGGGCAGACCAACATCGGCGGCAACGATTTCCTCGCGGCCCGACTCTCCACCGCGACGGGCACGAGCCTCTGGACGCGCATCTGGGGCTCGGCGCAGGACGACTACCCCGAGGACCTCGCGTCGGACACGCGCGGCAACACCTACCTGTTGGGATTCACCGCGGGCGCCTTTCACGGCCAGACGAATGCCGGCTACGCGGACTTTGCCATGACCAAGCTCAATGCAGGCGGGACGGCCGCCTGGACGCGGATCTGGGGCTCGCCCACGAACGACTACGGGCTGGGCGTCTGCCTCGACGGCGAGGGCAACGTCTACGCGGCCGGCTACACGACCGGCGCCCTGGACGGTCAGCCAAACAGCGGCTGGTACGACGCGGCCGTGTCCGCGTTCACGCCGTCGGGGACGCGGACGTGGACGCGGCTGTTCGGCGGGGTGAACGGCGATTACGCGATGGAGGCGGCCGCCGACGGCGCGCAGAACCTGTTCGTGGTCGGCACCACGTACAACGCGCTGTTCGGCCAGTCCCTGAACGGCGGCGCGGACCTGATGCTCGTCAAGCTCTCGACGCGCGGCGAGACGTTCACGCTGGACGTGCAGTCCGTGAACCCGGACGCCGGCGTGCCGGTGATCGTCACGCCGGACGAGCGCTCGGGCATCGTGACCGGGACCACGCCGTTCGCGCAGGCGTACCTCGAAAACACCCGCGTCACGCTCTCCGCGCCGGCGAACGTGGGCGCGGCGCGGTTCGATCGATGGGAGGTGGACGGCGTGCCGCAGGGCTCGAACCGCTCGGTCGCGGTGATGCTCTCCGCCGACCGCGGCGCCGTCGCGTACTTCGAGGGCTCGTCCGCCGGCGGCGACCTGGTCTTCGGGTCCGGCGACGACGAGTTTGCCGGCGGCCTTTGCACGGCCGGCGACGGCTCGGTCTACGTGACGGGGTACGGCGACGGCGAGTTCGGCGGGCAGACCAACGCAGGGCTTTTCGACGCCTGCCTGCGCAAGTACTCCGCGGCCGGCGTATTGCAGTGGACGCGGCTCTGGGGCGGCGCATCCTACGACTACGGGCAGGCCGTCGCGGCCGCGCCCGACAGCGGCGCGTACGTGGCCGGCTACACCTACGGCGCGTTCGACGGGCAGACGAACTCCGGGTCGCTGGATCTCTTCCTTTCCCGTTTCGACGCCGCGGGCGCGCGGCAGTGGACCCGGGTCTGGGGTTCCGCCGGGTGGGACTACGGCGCCGCCGTCGCGGTCGCGCCGGATAGCAATATCTACGTCGCCGGGTTCGCCTTCGGGGCGCTGGACGGCCAGACCAACCAGGGCGGCGCGGACTTCCTGCTCTCGAAATTCAACCCGTCCGGCACGCGGCTGTGGACGCGGCTCTGGGGCTCGGCGGACGACGACATGGGCCGCGGGCTTTGCGTGGATGGCGACGGCGACATATTCGTAACCGGCTCGTCCGCAGGCGATTTTGACGGCGTCGTGAACTCCGGCCGGTACGACATCGTGCTGACCAAGCTGAACGATGCCGGCACGCGGCTGTGGACGCAGAGCCGGGGCTCGTCCGCGTCGGAGGCCGCCTTCGGCGTGGCGGCCGATGCGTCGGGCAACCTCTACGTCGCCGGCTCGACGGACGGGTCGCTCGGCGGGGAACCGCACGCGGGCGGAACCGATTTGTGTCTCGTGAAATTCGACGCGGACGGAACCCCGCAATGGACGCGCGTCTGGGGCTCGACCGCGGCGGACCACGGCAGCGGCGTCGCCGTGGACGAGGCCGGGCGCGCCCTGGTCTGCGGGTACGCGGAAGGTTCGATTCGCGGCGCGGAATTCCTCGGCGTCCGCGACCTGTGTCTCACTCGCTTCGATTCGTTCGGCTATCCCGAGTGGACCCGGCTGTGGGGTTCGGAGGAGACCGACGAGGCCACCGGCGTCGCGCTCGCCGGTGGCGGGACCGTCTGGGTGGCCGGCACGACCGAGGGCTCGTTCGGCGGGCAGACCAACCAGGGCGGCGCGGACATCTGCCTGACCCGCTTCGACGGCGGGGCCTACACGGGCGCGCTCTCCACGGTCTGGGGCGAGACCCTCTACACGGGCGTCCAGACCGGCGCCGTGCGCGTGCTGCTCTTGAGCTACCTGCACGGCACCGAGGTGGACTGGGCCGAGCGCGGCACGCCCGGACCGTTCCAATTCGATGCGCTACCGAACGACACGTGGTACGAGCTCTTCGCGTTCCGGGACGTGAACAACAACGGCTTCTGGAACTACGGGGAACCCGTGGGCTACTACGAGCGCAATCCGTTCCGGCCCGCGGCGAACATGACCAACGTACTCGTGCGGCTGGAGGAGCCCGACAACGACCAGGACGGCCTGTCCGACACGTACGAGGAAACCGTCACCGGCACCGACCCAGACGATCCGGACACCGATGACGACGGCCTGTCCGACGGCTACGAGATCGGCACCGGCTCGAACCCGCTCAACCCGGCCTCGCACGCCGTGCACGACGGGCCCATCCGCGAGTGGACCGTGATCCGCCCCTCCACCAACACGGCCTGGGGGCTCCAGGCCAACGGCCTGGCCGTGGACGCGGATAACCGGCCCGTGCTGGCCGGCGACAGCCATGAATCCGTCGAGGGCGCGCCCGCGCTCGGGTCGCAGGACATTCTGCTCAATGCCTACGGAGCGAATCCAAGCAGCCTGTGGGTCCGGCTGCTCGGGGGCACGGGCCACGATTCCGGCCAGCGCCTGGCCAGCGCGGCCGGGGGCGGGTTCGCCGTCGCGGGCACGACGTACAGCGCGTTCGGCGGCCAGACCAACTCCGGCGCGGGCGACCTGTGCCTGGTGCTCGTCAACGCCACGGGGACCGTCCAGTGGGTGCGGATCTGGGGCTCGGCCGCGCTCGACGCCGGGGCGGACGTGGCGGCGGACGGCTCGGGAAACTTCTACGTCGCGGGCCTCACGGAGGGCGCGTGGGACGGGCAGACGAACGCCGGGGGCTCGGACCTGTGCCTGTCCAAGTACGACGCCGGCGGGACGCGGCAGTGGACCAGGATCTGGGGCTCCTCCGCCAACGAAACCGCGGGCGGCGTGGGCGTGGATGACTCCGGCCACGCGTACGTCGCCGGGTACACGTACGGTTCGTTCGACGGGCAGCTCAACAGCGGGATCGTCGCCGTGTGCGTCACCAAGTTCGACGGCGACGGGCAGAAACTGTGGACGCGCATCCGGGGGCCGGAGACGGCGGCCCAGGCGATGGACATCGCGGTGTCCGGCGACGGCATGGCGTACGCGGCGGGTTATGTCTACGGCGGGGCGGACGGCCAGCCGGCGGTCGGCAACGACGACCTGCTGGCGATGGCCTTCGACGCGGCGGGGAACTGGCGCTGGACGCGCGTCTGGGGCTCGCCCGCGCAGGAAACCGGGTACGGCGCGGCGCTGGACAACGCGGGGAACCTGTACGTCGTCGGGCGCACGCACGGCGATTTCGGAGGGCAGACCAACGCGAGCCATATGTTCGACGCCTGCGTCAGCAAGTTCGGGCCGGACGGCAGCCGGTGGTGGGACCGGATCTGGGGCAGCGCGTCGTGGGACCAGGCGTCCGACGTCGCGCCGGATGCGTTCGGGAACGTGTACGTCTGCGGGTTCACCGCGGGCGCGTTCGACGGCCAAACCAACGCCGGCGGGACCGCGACGTTCCTGACCAAGTTCGGCCCCGGCGCCGCGCAAGACAGCGACGGGGACGGCTTGCCGGACCGCGACGAGCAGACCACGGGCACGGACCCGGCCGATTTCGGCTCCAGCCTGCACATGATGGCCCAGGCAGCCCCCTACTCCACCAACGGCTGGCTCGTGCGCTGGGCGAGCGTATCCCAGCGGGTGTACCGCCTCGACCGCGCGACCAACCTGGTCAGCGGCGCCTGGACGATGGTCGCCACCAATCTCCCCGCCGTTCCCCCGGTCAACATCCACACGGACACGACCGCGGTCGGCGTCAATCCCCGGTTCTACCGGGTCCACGGCGCACAGGCGCCGTGAGGCAGAGGCGTCGCTGGCGACGCCCGCGGGCGCCGACAAGCGGCGCCCCTACATGACTGATACCAAATCCGGGTAAATGCGGGTAGATTTCGGGCTCGCAGGAGCTCGCCCCTCCATGATTCCTGCCACTGGAGGGCGGAGCTCTGCGACGCCGTTCGTACCGCCTCTCGCCCGTACCTGGTATGACGCATTACGCCGTGAGAGCGGTTGTCCTTGTGGGCCGGCCCGCGGAGTGGTAGGTATGGCGCCCGGACGGCTATGAAAACCTTCCTGAAGAAGCTCGGCGTCACAATGGCTGGGATTGCCGTGCCCCTGCTGATCCTGGAGATCGCCATGCGCCTGGCCGGCGCGGGCCAGGCCCCCTCGCTCGGAAAGAACTACGACCGCAGCCGGTTCCGCTACCGGCCGTCCGGCGCGCGGCAGAATCCCTGGGCCCAGGGCGCGACGAACGTGCTGCGGATCGCGGTGATCGGCGACTCGATCAGCAACGGCGCGGGCGTGCAGAAGGACGACACCTACGGCTTCCGGCTCGGTCGCTTCCTGAACATGAACGAGGGCCAGACGCCGGCCGAGGTGCGCGTCTACGCCAAGGGCGGCACGTCCACCTACATGCAGTTGGATTTTCTGGAGGAGGCGCTCAAGTACGATCCCGACGTCGTCATCCTGGGCATCTGCCTCAACGACACGGAGGACTGGACGCGGCCCAAGGACTTCATGCGCTGGCGGGACGAGCGCATGCCCCGGGTGCCCGGTCCGAAACTGGCCTTCCTGCTCAAGCACTCGCGCGCGCTGAACTGGATCTACAGGAAGGCCGAGGACCGGCGCTGCAACGCGGCGTTCCTGCGGAGCTTCGAAAAACTGTACGACCCGGAGTATTCCGGCTGGAAGCGGTTCACCCGCGCCCTCCACGAATTCCAGACGCGCTGCCGCTCCCGCGGGATCACGTTCGTGGCCGTGATCTTCCCCGAGTTGAGCCGGGTGGACGACTATCCGTTCGATTACGTGCACGAGCGCATCCGCGCCGCGCTGGCGGAGGAGCAGGCCTATACTCTTGATCTCCTGCCCGATTTCCGCGGCAAGAACCCGGACCGGCTCCAGGCCGTTCCGAACATCGACGGGCACCCGAACGAAATCGGGCACCGCATCGCGGCGGAGTCCATTTTCGAGTTCCTGCTGGCCAACCGGCTGATCGATCCGGGCTACCTCCCCGTGCACCGGACGGGCGACGGGAACGCCTTCTGGAAACGCGTGGCGGATCGCATGCAGAACCCGGCGGGCGAGGCGGAGCGGACGGACAACGTGGACCCCTCCGTCATGGTGGATCCCCAGGAAGAGTGAAATGGGAGGAAGAAACATGAAAAGCCGATGGATGCTCACGGGATTGGTCCTGGCGGCCCTGGCGCTGGCCGCACCGGCGCAGGAGGCCGCGCCCGCGGATCCGACGGCCGCGCTGGCGCAGCGTCTGGACCAGTTGAGCCAGAAGCTGTCCGAACAACTCCAGGCCCTGGACAGGGCCGTCAAGGAAATCCAGGAACGCCTGGGCGATTCCTTCGGGCGGCCGACGGCGTTCAATTCCGTCGAGCGCCGGCTCGAGGACATCGAGAAGCGGCTGGACCGGCTGGAGCGGGATCTCGACGACCTGGGCGACCAGTTGCGCAGACTCGATCGCGGCCGGTAATCCGAACGGGTTTGAACCACAGAGGTCGCAGAGGGCTCGGAGGACAACCGATGGGTTCTCGACGACTTCCCGCCTCTGTGTTCCTCTGCGCCCTCTGTGGTAATTAAATCGGGACCGGTGCTAAGGCGCGGGCGTGCCCGCTCGCGCGAGGCCGATGGTGACGCGGCTGCCGCGGACCTGCTCCTCGATGTGGCGCCGCATCTGCTCGGCGACCTCGTGGATATCCCCCATCTTGCGGTCCGGGTGGAACTCCAGAAGGATATCGATGTACACGTCCGTCCCGGACCGGCGCGACCGGATGCCGTGCAACGCCTCGTAGTCGTCGAAGTAGCGCGCCAGCTCCCGCAGGATGACCAGCTGGTCGGACTCCTCGAGCGTGCGGTCCAGCAGGTCGGACACGGACGAGGAGAAGATCCCGAGCGCGGCCATCAGGATGGAGGCCGCGATCACGAGCGAGGACAGCGGGTCGATGTACTGGGCCCAGTGGAAGCGGCTCAAGGCCACGCTCAAGACCAGCGAGGACAGGATGAAGACGTTGGCCACGGCGCGGGTCAACAGCAGGCGGGCCTGGGAGGCCATCAAGGGGGACGCCTCCGCCTTCGCCATGCGCCAGCCGCGCAGGCCCAGCCGGCCGTTGATCACGGCATAGAGCAGCTGCGCCCCCATGCTGATCCATACGCCGAGCCCGCGGATGTGCGCCGGGTGCAGCATGTTCCGCACGGCGTTGCCGGTGATGATCAGCAGGCAGACGGTCATCAGCACGCCGACGAGCAGGCTGCCGAGGTTCTCCAGCTTGCCGAGCCCGTACTCGTAGGTCGCGCCGCCGCCCCGGTTGATCCGGCGGATGGCCAGCCAGGAGAGCAGCACGGCCAGGAACTCGAGGAAGGTCTTGAAGAAGTCGGCCAGCAGCACGGCCGAGTTGGCCGCGACCATGGCGCCGAGGGTGATGACGGTGTCGATCCCGCCGGTGATCATGCCGGTGCGGATGGCGGCCTCGCGCGCGGCGCCGCCGGAAGGCAGATGGGCTGTGCTCATAGATGTCCTGCTGTCGATCTGGCACCCCGGCCGAGAGTTGAACTCGGGACCTCCGGATTAGGAATCCAGCGCTCTGTCCATCTGAGCTACCGGGGCCACGGTCCGATCAGGGCGGATAATGAAACGCCGGGCCCCGTTTTGGCAACATCATAACGGGCCGGGCCGGCCCGGTCAGCGGTCCCCGGGATCCAGGGCCAGGCGGACGGCGCGCACCGTCTCGCCGCCGCAGGCCGCCCTCACGCGTTCGAGTACCTGCCGCTCCATGCGCTTGAGCTCCATGAGCCACGTCGGGTGGCTGACGAAGATGGTCAGGGTCTTGTTGTCCAGGTGCCCCGGCCGGGACCGCTTCGCCACATCGGGCCCGACGATGGAGGGCCAGTCGCGGCGCAGGCTCTCCATCCAGAACGGCGCGGCGAGGCCCATTTTCTTGACCACGCCGGGCAGGACGTCCGAGAGGGAGGCCACGGCGAAATCCGGCGGCGGCGCGCGGCCCTCCAGGCGCAGGCGTTCGCGCTGCACCTCCCACGATCCCCGGTTGAAGCTCTTCCGTCGCCGAGCCATGGCGCGGCCATTGTCCCGCACGGGGCGCGCGGCGGCAAGCGGGGAAACCGCCCGGTCTTCTCCGGCGGCGGAGCGCCGGAGCTACAGGCGGCCGGAACGTCGTCGCCAGTCCCGTAGTTCCGCCGCTCTGCCGGCGGAAGAGTTCGCAGGCGGCGGCGAGCCGGAGTCCCGGGGTCGCAGATGCGGGCTTGTAGTTTCCCGTTTCTTTTCTACAATGCAGCCACTCTTGTGAGGGACCCGACATGAAACCCATACTGCACGAAACCGCCATTCTCTCCGTGGTCCACGGCACGCACGGCTCCCCCTACGACGTGCTCGGCATGCACGCCACCGGCGCCGAGATGCCCGGCACGGTCGCGCGCTCCTACCAGCCGTACGCCCAGCGCGTGGAACTGCTGGAAAAGGAGGGCGGCGCCGCCCACGAGATGGCGCGCATCCATAACGACGGGCTTTTCGAGGTGTTCTTCCCGGACCGCGCCCCGTTCGCCTACCGGCTGCGCATGACGGGCTACGACGGGCACCAGTGGGAGCTCGAGGACCCCTACCGCTTCCCGCTCCAGATCACCGACTTCGACCTGTACCTCTTCGGCGAGGGCACGCACTTCCGGACCTACGAGAAGATGGGCGCGCACCCGATGACGATCGACGGCGTCGAGGGCGTCCACTTCGCGGTCTGGGCGCCCAACGCGGTCCGCGTCAGCGTGATCGGCTGGTTCAACCGCTGGGACGGCCGCCACCACCCGATGCAGCACCGCGGGAGCTCCGGCCTCTGGGAGATCTTCCTGCCCGCGCTGCAGCCGGGCGACCTCTACAAGTTCGAGATCAAGGGGCACCATGGCTTTCTCGCGCAGAAGGCCGACCCGTACGCGTTCTTCTCCGAGCTGCGCCCGCGTTCCGCGTCGGTCGTCTGGAACCTCCACCGGCACGAGTGGAAAGACGCCGAGTGGCTGGAGCGCCGCCGGCGCGCGAACTGGCACGAGTCGCCGATCAGCGTCTACGAACTGCACCCGGGCTCCTGGAAGCGCGTGCCGGAGGAGGGCCACCGGATGCTGACCTACCGCGAGATGGCCGACCAGCTCATCCCGTACGTCAAGGGCCTCGGCTACACGCACATCGAGATGCTGCCGATCTCCGAGCACCCGTTCGACGGCTCGTGGGGCTACCAGACCATCGGCTACTACGCCCCGACCTCGCGGTTCGGCAACCCGGACGACTTCATGTACTTCGTGGACCGCTGCCACCAGGAGGGGATCGGCGTGCTCCTCGACTGGGTGCCCGCGCACTTCCCCAAGGACGGGCACGGCCTGGCCTTCTTCGACGGCTCGCACCTCTACGAGCACGCCGACCCGCGCAAGGGCGAGCACCGCGACTGGGGCACGCTGATCTTCAACTACGGCCGCAACGAGGTCCGCACCTTCCTGCTCGCCAACGCCCTGTACTGGGCCGACGTCTACCATATCGACGGGCTGCGCGTGGACGCCGTCGCGAGCATGCTCTACCTCGACTACTCCCGCAAGGAGGGCGAGTGGATCCCGAACCAGTTCGGCGGCCGCGAGAACCTCGAGGCCGTGGACTTCCTCAAGAAGTTCAACGAGGTCATCCACGCGGAGTTCCCCGGCTTCCTGACCTTCGCCGAGGAATCCACCGCGTGGCCCATGGTCTCCCGCCCGACCTACCTCGGCGGCCTGGGTTTCGACTTCAAGTGGAACATGGGCTGGATGCACGACATGCTCGAGTACATCACCAAGGAGCCCGTCCACCGCAAGTACCACCACAACGACATCACCTTCTCGCTGCTCTACGCCTTCACCGAGAACTTTATTCTCCCCTTCTCCCACGACGAGGTCGTGCACGGGAAGCGGGCGATGCTCGACAAGATGCCCGGCGACCTGTGGCAGAAGTTCGCCAACCTGCGCCTGCTCTACGCCTACATGCATGCGCACCCCGGCAAGAAGCTGCTCTTCATGGGCGGCGAGTTCGGCCAGTGGCGCGAGTGGAACCACGCGGACAGCCTCGACTGGCACCTCTGCGAGTACGATTCGCACCGCAAGCTCCAGACCTTCGTCGGCACGCTGAACAAGCTCTATCGCGACTTCGGCGCGCTGCACCAGGTGGACTTCTCGTGGGAGGGCTTCGAGTGGATCGACTTCCACGACTGGGAGCAGAGCATCGTTTCGTTCTTCCGGCGCGGCAAGGATCCGCGCGACATCCTGGTCTGCATCTTCAACTTCACCCCCGTGCCGCGCCAGGGGTACCGGGTGGGCGTTCCCCTGCCCGGCGTGTACGAGGAAGTGCTCAACACCGACGCGGACTGCTTCGGCGGCAGCCACGTCGTCAACGTGCACACCCTCAACACGGACGAGATCCCGTGGATGGGCCGGCCGTGGTCCGTCCCGCTGACCCTCCCGCCCCTGGGCGCGGTCTGGTTGCGGCTGATTTCGTAGGGCGTTCGGCGGGAGTGGTGGGGGAAGGATTCGAACCTTCGAAGGCGTAGAGCCGGCAGATTTACAGTCTGCTCCGTTTGGCCACTTCGGTACCCCACCGGTGGAAACCTGACGGATAGAAGCCGAAGAGCCGCCGGAATTCAAGACCAATTCTGTCGTCCGCCCGGTCCGGGCGCAGGCAAGCCCCGCAAGAACCAGAAACTTCAATGCCGGCTTGACGAGGAAGCAGGCCCCGACGCTCGCGGCGAGGGATCATCGGGGCCGCGTGTTCCGAGGCGGGCCATCGCCCGCAACCCAAGCATGGTCGCAAACTCCTACATCATGGCAGGGTGATGGCGAGGCGGAAGCCGGTGTCGTAGGCTTGCTGGTAGGGATACAGGGTGCTCCGGTTCGCGGAACGGCATTCGGCGGCGGGCTCGATCCAAGCCCCGCCCCGCCTCACGCGGTGCGACCCCGAAACCGCGCCCGGCGGATTGGTCGCCGAGCCGGAATACGCCGCATGCCAGTCCAGGCACAACTCCAACACGTTCCCGTGCATATCGTACAAACCCCAGGCGTTGGGCTGGTACGATCCCGCGATCGCCGTGCCCACGCTGGCGTCCCCGTCCTGGCTGGACCCCCACTCCGACCCCCCGTTGTACCAGTACCGCCCCACCGCCGCCACGTTCGTGCACGATTGCTGACTCGTCAGATTCAGACCGCTATTCAGCGCTGACGAGGTTCCCGCCCGGCACGCGTATTCCCACTGCGCCTCGGTGGGAAGGTCCAGCGTCGCCAGGCCCGTCTTCGCCCGCAGCTTCCCGACGAAGGAGTTCGCGTTCACGGCGCTGTTGTTCGGCCAATCCACGGCCCCATCATCGCTGTTGTTCGGGTTCTCCCGGATCTCGTAGTAACTCACCCTCTCCACGGGACGCTCGTAGCGGTCCGTGATGAACCAGCCCGGCCAATTCCTCATCACGTAGTACCACTGCATCTGCGTGACCTCGAAGACCCCGATGTAGAAGTCTTTCGTCAGCGTCACCGGGTGCTGGTCTTCGTCGAAGCCCCGCCCCAGTTCAGACTCGGGGCTGCCCATCGTGAAGGCGCCCTGCGTAATCCTCCGCAGGACCAGCTTGGTGGTCTTGTGTTCGTACGTCCACCCGCCCGGCGGCGCGGCGGAGAGATAGGTCACCGGGTAGCTCGGCGCGTTGGTCTCACCCGAAATATCGATCACCATGTATTCCGACCAATTGGTCACCGCCACCACCCGGTAGGCCATCGGCACCAGGGCCGTCACCATGCCGGAGCCGGCCGCCGGGATACGGTCCAGGGCCGCGGCGGCCGTCGCGAAGTTGGTCCAGGCCCCGTTCAGCCCGGCGGCCCATTCCACCCGGTACCCCACGGCGTTGGACATTTCGTTGAAGGTGACCTTTCCGCTCGAATCGAACGACTCGATCACCGCCTCCTGCGCGCCGGCGGGCCATGCCGCCGCCAGCCAAATCAGAATTCCAAGTTTCCTCATGAATGGCCTCCTCAATGGTCACATCCATACACGTTCGCGCGAACGCCGTAAATCAAATGGAGAACGGGATTCTGTCATAATTCGAATGGCTGTGTCACACCCGCCGCGCATTGACAGGCCGGCCCGAACCGTGGACCATCCGGCGGACATGAGGTCCCTGCCATGAACAAGCCGGTTTGGCTGGCCCGCTGGCTGGGCGCCTGCGGCCTGCTGGAAATCGCGACGGGCCTGACGCTGCTGGCCGCCCCCGCGGCGGTGGCGTACGGCCTGCTCCGGCTTTCCCCCGACGGCCATGCCGCCGGCCGCCTCGCGGGAGCCACCCTGCTGGCCCTGGGGCTCGCCGGCTGGCGCGCGCGGCGGCACCCCCTGGAACGGGTGAGCCGAGTCATCGCCCGGATCCTGCTGGCCTATAACCTCGCGGCATGCGCCGCGCTGGCGTGGGCCGCCCCCGCGCTGAACGACGGGGGCATCCCGGCCCGGGCCGCGGCCGTGCTGCACGGCGGGCTGGGACTCGCGCTGGCGGTCTCCCTGTTCGGCCGGCGCAGACTGGACGCTGAAACACCGACCCTGGAGAACTGAACATGTACACCATCCACGAGCGGCCGGAGCCCGTCTACGGCCTGAAGTACCGGCCCAGCCTCGAGCCCGGGCGCGACGACCACACGGATTTCTACGCCGAGTTCCACCGCCACGTTCCGCGCGAGTTCTCGCCCGCCAACCAGGCCGTGCTCCGGGAGGCGCTGTTGAGCGTGCCGCGCCCGCGCTGCATCGTGGAAATCGGGGTCCAGCGCAACCCGCTGCCGGAATCCTCGACGGGAATCCTGCTCCGGCACAAGCCCGCGGACTGCGCGTTCATCGGCATCGACATCGAGGACAAGAGCCACCTGGCCGATGCCGGCGCGCGCGTGTACACGCTCCAGATGGATTCGGCAGACCGGGCCCGGGCCTACGCCCTGCTGGACCGGCTGGGCCTGGACAGCATCGACTTCCTCTTCATCGACGGCTGGCACTCCGTGAACCAGTGCCTGGCCGACTGGCGCTACGTGGAACGGCTTTCGCCGGACGGCGTGGTGGTCATGCACGACACCAACGTCCACCCCGGCCCGGTGGCCGTCTTCGAGGCCATCGACGAGAAGCTGTTCGAAAAAGCCAAGCACTGCACCGAGGGCCCGGACTGGGGCATCGCGGTCATCCGCCGGCGCGCCGGGTGTCGAACCCCGGCGAGCTTGTCTCGCCGGTGAACAAGGTGCAGGAACGCCTGGCCCGGCGCGGCGTTCCCGTGCCTCCCGCCCCTGCCGGGCAAGCCGGCAGGGGGCGATCTCTCCCGTCAGGGCCGGGCCGCGGCCGCGGCCCGGCGCGCGGCGTAGCGCTCCATGGCCGGGCTCAACACGCGCAGGAGGCCCCAGGCCACCAGGCAGGCGACGAGCGCGCTGACGAAACCGACCTTGAGCCATTGCAGGAAGCGGATGCGGACGTGGCTGTGCTTCTCCAGCAGGCCCAGCGCGACGATGTTCGCCGTGCTGCCGATCATGGTGATGTTGCCGCCGAAGCACGCGCCGAAAAGCAGGGCCCACCACAGCGGCATGGCGAACATACTTTCCGAGAGGCCCCGGATCACGGGCGAGAAGGCCGCCACGAAGACCACGTTGTCCACGAAGGCCGAGCCCACGGCCGTCGTGGCCAGGATCACCGGGATCAGCCCCGCCGGCTCGTGCCCGAAGCGCGCGGTGAACGCGTCCGCCATGCGCGCGGTGAGCCCGACGTGCTCGAGGGTGCCGGCCACCGCGAAGAGCAGCATGAAGAACATCAGCGTCCACCAGTCGATCTCGCGCTCCACGTAGTGGCGCGCGCGGGCCGGGCGGGCGATCATGGTGATCCCGGCGCAGATGAGCGGGGCGATCAGCAGTACGCTGTTCTTGTCCAGCTTCAGGACGTGCTCGATCTGGTGGTGCAGGGCAATCAGCGTGAAGGTCCCGATCAGCAGGGCCAGGCTCCGCTTGTAGGGCACCTCCAGGCGGGGCGCGAGGCTCAAGTTCCGCTCCATCCGCTCCGCGAGCCGGCGGTCGAACTCGCGCAGGTCGGCGCGGTACCAGAGCAGGGTCACCACCACGGTGGCCGCGAGGGCCAGCAGCATGATGGGGAAGGCCCAGACCATGAAGTCCGTGAAGGTCAGGCCGGCCTGCGTGCCGATGTAGATGCCCACGGGGTTGCCCATCATCGTGCCCGCGCTGCCGACGTTGGTGCAGAGAACGCAAATGATCAGGTACGGGGCGGGGTTGAGCTTGAGCCGGTCGCAGACCTGGAAGATCAGCACGCTGATGAAGATCATCGAGGTCACCTCGTCCACGAGGCAGGCGAGCAGCGCGCTGGCCACGGCGGTGACGGCGATGAACCGGCGGCCGGTCATGCCCGGCATGGAGATGATCGCCTGCACGACCCACGTGAAGAACCCGAGGTCCCGCAGGGCGCCGACGACGATCATCATGCCGGCGAGGAACAGGATCACGGGCAGCGAGGTGGACTCGACGAAGGTCGGGATGTCGAACGAACGGGTCAGGATCAGGACGGACACGCCGAGGAAGGCGATGGAGAGGCGCAGGTGCCAGAACAGCAGCGTCCCGAGGATCGTCGCCAGGAAGACGCTCCCCGCGATGCACTGGTGGAGTTCCAGCCCCGCCCAGCGGCCCAGCAGGCCGGCGCCGGCGCTGATCCCCACCAGCAGCGCGAGCCGTCGCGCCAGGGCGGCGGATCCCAGTACGACCTGTCCTTCCTCGGCATGCATTTTACACGGACCCGCGCGGCTCAAGCCCAGAACAGCTTCGCGATGAATCCCGACAGCGTCACCACCCCGACCAGTTTACGGCCCTCAAGCACCAGGATCTGGCGGACGCCTTCCGCCAGGAAGATGCGGGCCAGTTGAATCGCGGGTACGTCCGGGGCCACGGAGGCGTAGCTCTCCCGCATGAAATCGGCCAGCCGCGTTTCCTGCTCCTTGCGCAGCAGGTCGGTGAACGGTTCGAACTGGAGGATCGGGGTCAGGTCTTCCACCCAGCGCACGTGCTCCGGCATGCTCAACCCCAGCACGTCCTCCAGCGACACCACGCCGCGCACGTCGCCCTGCTCGTCCACCACGGGGATATCGTACAGGCGGTGCAGGCAGAACAGGTCGAGCGCCCGGCCCAGGTGGTCGCTCTCCAGGAGCGTCACGGGCTGCGGGTTCATCACGTGCAACGCACTCAAGAACGGGGGGAAATGCGCGCCGCCGCCCGCCAATAGCCCGCACAACTCCGCAGGCGTCGAGCAGCCGGCGAGGATCCGGACCTCCTTGATCGCGGACAGCGTCCGGGTCAGCGCCGCGAGGAACTGGAGATAGGCCCCGGGCTCGGTCTTCGGGGTCAGGATCAGGAAGACGGCCCGGACGGGGCCGTTCTCCGGCGACAGGAAATCCACGCCCTGGGCGGACAGCCCCACGGCCAGCTTCAGGTGATCCAGGGTATCCATCCGGGCGTGGGGCAGCGCGACTCCGGGATGGATGACCGTGGAGGCGGCCTTCTCGCGGATCAGGATCTCGGCGAGCGCCTCGTCGCGGTCGAATCCGCCCTCGTTGCGGTGCAGATGATCGAGCAATTCGGCGAGGGCTTCGTCCCGCGTCCGGGCCTCCAGGTTGCAGAGAATGTTCTTTTCATGGAGAAAATCACTGATGCGGAGCGCGGCAGGCTTCGGGCTCATGGCTCGACGCTAACATGCGGATCGCTCGCCGGCAAAGCGAAAAGCCGGGCTCGCGCGCAAGAAACGCTGGACAGCCCGCCCTGTCATGAGCGTAGATGAGCGGGAGAGTCACCACACCGGCATAGGAGGAGCCATGGCAAGGCAGATACGAGGCGCGCTGGGCGGTCTGGCGCTCCTGGCCTGGACGGCGGGGGCGGGAACGGTTGGCGTACCGTTCCTGGTCAATCCCGGGCTCGTCGTGGGCGGCCAGCCGAATGACCAGTGGGATCACCAGGCCGCCTCGGACAGCAACCTGTGGCTGGCGGTATGGGCCGACAGTTGGACGGCCGAGATCGCCGGCATGCGGCTGGACGCGCAGGGCCGGCCGCTGGACCCCGTCGCCCTGCCGATCGCGCCCAACGGCGTGGGCTACGCCGCCACGGAGCGGCGGTACCCGACGGTCGCCTGGTTCCAGGACGCCTTCTGGGTGGTCTGGCAGGAATACCGCGGCAGCGGCTTGCGCGAAGGCTATGGAAGGCGCGTGGCCCCCGACGGGACCTTTGTCGACGTGGCGCCGTTTCGCACCGAGACCTCATCTTCGTCGGCCTATCGCTCCGCCGTCTGCGCCGGGGGTACGAACCTCTTGATGACCTGGAGCACCTACAGCAGCGGGTATCGCCTGTGGGCCCAACCCTATTCGCCGGAGGGGGAAGCCACGGGCATGGCCACTCAACTCCTGTCGGGACTGTCCGGCTACGTTCAACCCGGCATGGCGTTCGGCGACTTCAGCTCCGGACCAAAGAGCTTTTTGCTCACCTTCTCGCTAAATTCCGACATTCGGGGCGTACGCGTGTCGGAAGGCGGCATCCCCCTGGATGTTGTGCCGCTGGCCCTATGCACCAATGCCGGCACGCAATCGGGTCCCTGTCCGGCGTTCGGGCAAGGGCCCGGCGGGACGCAGGGTTGGTGGGTGGCGTGGACCGATGCGCGCGGCGGCGTGGACGATATCTATGGCACGTTCGTCGCGCAGGACGGCACGGTCAGCCATTCCTCCACCGGCATGGCGCTGATTGCGGGAGACGACGACCAGTTCAATCCCTCGCTGTGCGGGGATGGCAGCCGCTACTTGCTCTGTTGGGATGACGCCCGCGCCCCCTCGGCCGTGCGCGCAAGCGTGATGGATACGGACGGGGTCTTCGCCGACACGAACGGCACGCTGGTTTCCACCAACGAGCAGTACACCCCGCTGGTGTGCGCGCGAACGAACGGCCATTTCCTGGCGGTGCACGGCTACGAGTCCGTGTTTGTCGAAACCCTCGATGCGCAGGGCTCGGTCCTGACCGTCGGCACGCAACGGCTCGTTTCCATCGCGGGCGCGGCGGAACAGTACAACAGCGGCGGGTGCGACGGGACGAATTACTGGGTGGCCTTCGAGTACCACCCGGCGGAAACGGAACGACAGGGCGACGTCGCCCTCCAGCGCCTGGCGGCGGACGGCACGCCGGGCTTCGCGGCGCCCGTCCTGGTCTGCACCAACGCCGCGGACCAGTGGGCGCCCGCCGCGGCCGTCGGCCGCGACACCGTCTACGCGGTCTGGAACGACGAGCGCCACACGCGCGACCAGGTGTGGGGGCAGCGCCTCGATCACGGCGGCCAGCCGCTGGGCACCAACGTGCAGATCGGCACCAGCACGCTCTACGCCTACTTCTGCGACATCGCCTCCGACGGCACCAACTTCTTCGCGGTCTGGGACGATTCGGGCGGCGACCGCATGCAGGGCCGATTCCTGAACGCCGACGGTTCCATGGGGAGCGTCATCACGGTGTTCGACTCCGAGATCTCCGATCCCTTCGTGACCTTCGGCGGCGGCGTCTACCTCGCGTTGTGGATGGATTACAACAACGACTACGTCGGGTTCCGCCGCTACCGGCCCGACGGGACGCCCGTGGATGCGAGCAACTCCAACCTGTATTCGTCATCCTCCGGGTGCTGGGATCCGCGCGCCGCGTACAACCCGGAGAACAACCGCTTCCTGGTCACCTGGCGCGACCAGGCCACCTACCAGGTTCTCGGCCGGACGCTGGAGGCCTCGACGGCGGCCTTCGGGAACGTGGTCACCGTCCTGGTCATCAACGCCTGGGCTTCCTCCGAGAACTGCGCGGTGGCGCACGACGGCACCGACTGGCTGTGCCTGCTCCGGGACACCCGGGGCGGCCCCAACGGCCTCCACGGCGTGCGCGTCGCCGCGGACGCCACGGTGCTCGACGCGACGCCCTTTCCCGTCCTGGGCGGCGCCGCGTTCGGGGCCCTGGTCCCGCCGGCGGCGCCCTGCACCAACGTCCTGGTCCTGGGCTCGCGGAAGGTGTACGACCTGCCCGCCGCGGACTATGGCACCCGTAAGTGCCTCGGCGTCTTCTGGCAACCCGGAGCGCAGCCGGCGACCGGGCAGGATCTCGAGGCCGAAGCCCTGAGGGTCGGTCCGCACGGGAGCCGGACCCTCTACCTCCGGCATTCGGCGCCGGGAAGCACGGGCTACGACGTGGAAGCCTGCGCCGATCTGGCCGCGCCGGACTGGAGGGCCATCACCAACGGCGCCTTCCTCGACTCGGGCGCCGGCGTGTCGGCCCACTGGATCGGCCCGGCCGGCCCGGAATCCCGGCAGGCCTACCGCGTGACCGTGCCGTAAACGGCGCGCCGCTCACGGGCCGCGGGTGACGCCCATGCGGAGGTAGGGCAGGATGTCCTCGCGCAGGGTGTGGCTCAAATCGAAGAGCATGAAGCCGGGCGCGCCCAGCCGGCGAGCGGCGACGATCTGCTCGATGGCCTGGTCGGCGGCGAGCTGGCACTCGTCCGCCGTCACGCCGAGCCCGGGCAGGACACGGCCTTTCGCGCCGGGCAGCGCGAGATGCTTCTGCGTCCGCGCCGCGAAGTCGGCGGCGTCGCTCGTGTACGTCATCGGGCACACGAAGTCCACGAGGCCCTCCTGGAGCCACGCGCCCCAGTCCTGCCCCACGCTCGCGACGCTCTCCGGATACGAGCTGAACACGGCGGCGGACACCTTGAGGCCCGGCCGTACGGCCCGCACCTCGCGGGACACGGCGCGGACGAACGCCGTGATCCGGCCGGCGCGCCAGCGCTGGTACTCGGCGGCCAGCGGCCCGCCCGGCGCCGCGGCGCGCGGCCAGTCGTCCACGCGCCGCCCACGGTCCTTCTCGAACTCGCGGCGCGAGACGGGCGAGAAGCAGGAGTTCCCGTTGGGATACCGGATGTAGTCGAGGTGGATGCCGTCCACCGGATAGCGCGCCACGAGATCGCGGAGGGCGGCCAGGGCCAGGTCCGCGTTGCGCGGGTCGGCGGGATTGAGCCACGGGATCGTCGCCCCGGCCGCGGTCACCTGGAGGCGGCCCTCCTTTTTCATGCGAAGCCGGAAATCCTCGGGCGCGTTCTGGAGGCTCCAGCAGACCATCCACACGTGGACCTCCAGGCCGTTGCGATGGGCGGCCTCCACGCAAGCCTTCGCCTGGTCGCCCAGCTTGCGCGAGGAATAGGACTCGGGCAGAACGCGGGAGGGATAATGGGCCAGGCCGCCCCAGAGGAGGTTCGGGAACACGGCGGTCAGGCCCGCGCCGGCGAGCAGGCGGCAGGTGCGGTTCCAGTCGCCGGGATACCACCCCACGCCCTCGTGCTCCCAGACGCCGCGGAACTCTCCGGCGCGCGGCGACTGGACCCGCGCATACGCCTCGGTCAGGACCTGCCGGAGGGTGCGGCCGGCCTCCACCGCCTCGAGAAAACGCCCCTCGTCGTAGAGCGCCCTCATCTTCTGGTGCAGCGCCACGGCACGCTCCAGCAACTTGCCGACCGCCCCGTCCCCGGCAGCCGCCCGCCCGATGCCCTCGAGGGCCGCCGCCAGCGAAGGGAACGAATCCACCTGCCCGGCCGTGTTCAGCCGGTGCCGCGCCGCCGCCTGCCACAGGGCGGGGTCGAGCCGGCCCAGCAGGCCCAGCAGCATCTCCTGCTTGTTGCGCACGTCGTCGTTCTGGAGGATATGTGTCATCCAAAGTCCCTGCGGCGAGGCGACCCAGGCCGGGTCGCGCGTGCGGCGGCCCGCGGCATCCTCCCACCAGGCGATGACCTTCGCGTCCCGCGCGGCGGGATGCGCGGGCATGATGTTGAACGACTCCTGGAACACGCGCGCGGGCAGGTAGCGGGCGGACGAATCGACGAAGGTCATCGAGCTCCACCGGCCGGGCACGTCCGTGCGCGCGTACCGCCCGAGCTTCATCCCCATCAGGGCGGCCAACCTCGGCTCGGCGCCGTAGAAGACCACCAGTTTGCCTCCGGTCTCGAGGAAGGCCTTCAGCGCGGCCAGCATTCTCGAGGACGGGTGGGCGTTGTACGGCAGCACCGCGACCCGCGCGCCGCGGAGCCGGCCGGCCTCGACGTCATCGTCGGAAATCAAGCCGTGCGGGAGGCCGAGGTCGTCCAGCCAGCCGCCGAGGCGGCGCGTGAGCTTCTCGGCCACCGCCCGCTCGTCCGCGTCGCGGGCCGACGTGGTCGCCCGCACGAGCAGCAACGCGTCCTCGCGGGCCACGAGCGCGTGCAGCGTCAGCGACGCCCCCACGGGGGCGCCGCGCCACGGCGAGACGCGGATCGCCTCGATCTTGTGCCAGCCCGCCGGGCGGCCTTCGGCGGAGGCCTGCTCCTTGATCAGGCTGATGGACTGCCGGCCCGCCCGGCGGAGCGGCTGGCCCCAGACGTACCAGCCCTCGCCGCTCTTGAAGTAGATCGTCAGCGAGCGCAGGGCCTCGGGGCGGTCGCAGGTCAGGTCCAGTTCCAGGCTCGTGTAGCGCTCGAGGTTGAGCGTCACGGCGCGGTCCCAGTACACGCGGTCGATCTCGCCGTCGAAGGGACAGGGAAACGTCACGCCGCCGGGCACGGCCTGCACGGGCGGCGAAATGTCCTTGGGCAACCAGGCCTTGCGCGCCTCGGCGGGATCGGCGTAGGCAAAATTTTCCAGCAGCACGGAGCCGGCCCGGGCCGGCGGCGCGCACGACACCAGCGCCAGGAGGACCAGGCACCCGACTTGTGAATACGCGCTTCGCATGTGCGGGGCAGTGTACCGGCCCGCGCAAGCGGGTCAACCAGGAAAGGCCACGCCGGGTTTGAGATCGGGGCCGGTGTCGTGTATGAATACAAAAACCCATGCGGCACGCTCTCTTATACCCGGTACTGGGCCTGGCCGTGACGTGGCTCGCGCCGAGCGCCTGCGCACAGCAGGCGTCCAATCTCGCGGCGCTGCACCGGTCGGGGCAGACGTTTCTCACATGGGACGAGGCCGGGACGGGGAACACGACGGAGAGCTACCGCGTCTACCGGCACACGGCGGAGATCACGGCGGGGAACCTGCCGGAGGCCGCCACGCTGGCCTCGATCCCTCGCGGGTCTTCCCGCTATCCCGCGGAATCCGCGTTCCGCGGCAGCAACGTGTACTTCGTCATCGAGCCCCTCGGCCCGAACCTGGCGTCCAACCGGGGCCTGTTCGTGTACACCCCGCACGAGGCCGGCGATTTCTGGTACGCCGTCACGCTGCAGACCAACGGCTGGGAAAACACGGGCGATTTCAGCGCGGCCAACGCGCTGACCGCCGCCGTCGCGGAGGCCGAGGCGGACCCGGAGCCCGTCCTCGTCCGGACCAGCGCCACCGGGCGCGTGCGGACCTACACACAGTACATGGATTACCACCGGTGGAATCCCACGCTCGGCGGCTACGCGTACAACTACAGCGTCTGCCTGCCCGCCAACTACTCGAACACGGTCGCGTGGCCGTTGCACCTGAAACTGGTTTCGCACGGCAGCCGGTACGACGAAACCGAGACGGGCTCGTGGTACAACCGGGGCATCCAGATCTACGGCGACGACCCCGACGACACGTGGCATTACGGCTTCCACGAAAACTGGGACTACTCGAAATCCACCCACCCGACCAGCGGGATCATCGTGAACTACACCGAGCAGCGCCACCTGCGGGCGATCCGGGACGTCATCCGCGACCCCTATTACACCGTGGACACGAACCGGATCTACGCCTGGTACTCGTCCATGGGCGGCAGCGGCGCCATGACGCTGGGTTTTCATTACCCCGACGTGTTCGCGGCGGTGTTCTGCTGGCAGCCGGTCACGGTGTACCGGACGGCTGATTTCTGGCGCGGGCAGGACTTTGAAAAGCTATGGGGCGGAACGAATTACAACCTGCCCATCGAGAGCCGGGGCCCGCAGGCCGGCCCGATCACGAACTTCAACGGCATGGGCGTGTTCGACTGGATGGACCATCTGGCGATGCTGACCAACCATCCCGGCCGCGACGTGCCGATGTTCTTTTTCCACGCCGGGAAGAACGACGGGAACATCGAGTATCCCAGCCAGGGCGCTCCCGCGCCGGCGGCCTTCCAGCGGGCGCGGGCGGGATTTGTCGCCATGATCGATCCTTCCAGCCACTCGGGCATCGCGTTCGCCGACTGGCCGACGGCCTCGACCACCAACTGGGACATCCGGCAACTCGCGTTCCGCCGGGACGTCAGTTTCCCCGCCTTCTCGTGGGCGAGCGGGAACGACCCCGTGCCGCCACCGGCCGAGCCGTTGACCAACTTCTACAACAAGACCCTGGAATGGTCCTGCCCCTGGAACAACTTCGCGGGGGATATCGTGGACACGGCCACAAACTACGAGATCGTCCTCCGCTCCCGGGCGCAGGCCCAGTACGCCGACGTCACGATCCGCCGGCCGCAGGCTTTTAACCCGCCTCCGGGGCAAGGGATTGTGTGGCAGAACCTTCCGCTCGGCAGCACGAATCCCGTGGCCATGGGCGACCTGCTCGTCGATGCCTTTGGGCTGGTCACCGTACCCCGGTTCGCCGTCTCCACCAACGGAAAGAGGCTGCGCCTGCGGACGGACACCCTGGCGGACACCGACGCGGACGGGCTGCGGGACTGGTACGAGTGGGCCCGGGGCCTGAACCCGACCAGCGCCGTGGACGGCGCCACCGTGGACACCGACGGGGACGGCCTGTCCAACGGCCAGGAAAGGGACACGGGGACCGACCCGCGGATGTCGAATTCGTACTTCCGGATCACTTCCGCCGGCACCGAAGCGGCCGAGTGGTCCAGCACCCCGGGCACCAGCTACAGCGTGGAATACAGCACCAACTTGGCCGATTGGGCGGTCGCGGCGACCGGGATCGTCGCCTTGGATACCCGGAGCCTGTACACCGCGGTCCCGTCCTCCAACGGCCCCCGCGCAGCTCTTCGAATCCGGCTCGACTGACGGGATTAACGGCCGGCCAAGCCTATGGAACCACGGCCAGACGTTGGTACTCATTGATTATGAATATGTTACGATGCAAACGAGGCCCCATTCTCGTCCATCCATGGTTCGCTTCCTTCTTAAACGCTATTGGACCAAGGTACCATATGAATCCGCTGGACATATCGAGCCATACGGGCATATTCTCACAAATATAAGGGGCAGTGTAAGTTGCCGACGCCGCACTCTTCGGAAGGAGTGTCGGGCGCCGGAGGTGTCGTTTTCTATCTGGATACGATGGGAGCAGACACGAATGCGCGGGCAGACCGCGCAGGAGGTCGTTATGAAAAGCATGCGTGTCGCGCACACAGGAACGTCGGCCGGCCGGGGTACGGCCGGGCTGGCCTTGGCCGCCCTGCTGGGCCTGGCCCGCGTTCATGGCGCTTTCGCCGACGTGGAAGTCACCAAGAGCATCAAGGGCGGGTTGACCCAGGTGAATTCCGGCGTGCAGTTTACGTACGTCTTGAGTTACCGAGCGGCCAGCACGACCACGAACTTCTACGGGGCTTATCTCACGGACGTGATTCCGCCTGAAGTCCAGTACATCTCCGCCATCGGCACGCCGCACACGTCGAACATCGTGTACACCTCCTCGACCCGTACGCTGCGCGTGAATTTCATCAATCCCCTGCCCGCCGGCTCGACGGGCGAAATCGAGATCAACGTCCGCTTCCCCAACGCGACCACAGCGGATGGCACGGTCGCCACGAACCGGGCCACGGCCCAGGCGGACAACAGCCCGCCCTATGAATCGAACCCGGTGGAAATCATGGCCACGGCCAGCAACCGGGCCACGGCGAGCAAGACCCTGGCGGGCTCCATCCCGCTGGACCAGAATGTCAACTACACGGTTTCGCTGAACAACGGCACCGCGAACGGCGCGCTGGCGATCACGAACATCACCATGACCGATATCCTGCCGCCCGGCGCCGTGTTCGTGGCCGCCACCGGCGGTGGGATTTATGACAGCAACACGCACACGGTGGTCTGGACACAGTCTTCCCTTGGCCAAGCCACCCTGTCCCGGGTCATCACCATGCGATTCCCCTCGCCTCCGTTTTCCGTGGGGAGCCGGGTGACCAACCGCGTGGAGATCACCGGCACCCCGCTGGGCAAGACGCCGACGAACTGGTCGGCCAGCCGCGTGAACACCATCGTCAGCCCGACGACGGCCGCCACCTTCACCAAGTCGGTCACCGAGGCCCGGTACGTGTACGAGGGCAAGGTGGTCAACAAGACCTTCAACATCGCGGTCAACAACTCGGGCAACACCCCGATCACGAACGTCGTGGTGACGGACGAGATCAAGCCGGAGTTCAGCGTGACCCGCTTCAACACGGGCAATTTCAACGGGACGCCGGCGGGCGAGCGTGAGGGAATCGACGTCTTCTATCAAACCACCTTGAGCGGCGGGTGGCTGGCGGCGCCGGGCAATCCGTATAGTGGGCTTGCGAACACGGTGATTCTCGCCTCCTCCCTGGGCCTGGCGCCGGGCGAATACATCACGGCGCTCCAGTGGAACTACGGCGAGCTGCCCGTGAATTACTCCGTCGCCAATCTCTCCTACCAGACCGACGTGATGACGACCGACCGCGACGGCAACCCGGTGGTCGCCGGCGACGTGCTGACGAACCGGGCGGACCTGGCGTACTACAGCTTCCTCGGCCCCTCCAACCGCTCGTCCACGGTGACGCTCAACGTGTTGAGCGCTCGACCGGTCGTGCAGTTGACCAAGGCCATGACCAACGCGGTGCCTGTGAAGGACAGCGACACGCTGACCTTCCGCCTGACGCTGGCCAACCGGACGGAGGCCGCCGCGGCGCTGGAAAGCCCCGTGATCGCCGACCTGCTCGTCGACTACCTGACCTACGTGCCGGGAAGCTGGTGGGTGCAGTCCGGCCCGCCCGGACTGCCGGCGCCCGTTTTCACGGAATCGCCGAATTACAACGGCACCGGACGCACGCTGCTGAAGTGGGATTGGACGGGCTACGACCTGCCGACCAACCGCTCCATCGAGGTGCGGTTCCGGGCGCAACTGGCTCCCGGGACGCTGTACGGCGGCAAGACCAACGAGATCAGCCTGGTGGACTGGGCCAATCCGAGCGTGGACACCAACACCACGCTGTACGGCCGGGACGTGTACGACCTCAACGGCGACGGCTCGACGAACGACAACATCTACTTCCAGCGGCTGGGCTACTCCATCTCCGCCATCGCCGCCATGGATTCGGTCAAGTGGGTCAAGGGCGAGTTGGACGCCGACTGGAACAAGTATCCCGCCAGCGGCCGCACGGTGCCGGGCGGCCTGGCCGACTACCGGATGACGATCAAGAACATCGGCAACGTCCCGATCCGTGAGATCGAGGTGATCGACATCCTGCCCTGCCTGGGCGACACCGGCGTGATCGACCTCTCGCCGCGCGACACCGAGTGGCGGCCGAGTCTCGCGGCGCCCATCTCGGCGCCGCCCGGCGTGACGGTCTATTACAGCGAGGAAAGCGACCCTTACCGGCCGGACTTCGTGCCGTCCGGCCCGCCCGGATCCGACGAGCCCTACTGGTCCACCAACCCGCCGGCGGACTTCACCCGGACGCGCTCGGTGAAATTCGACTTCGGCGCGCAGATCGTCCAGCCCAACGAGGAGCTGGAATTCGGCTGGCCGATGCGCGCCCCCGTCGGCGCGCCGACGGACGGCGAGATCGCCTGGAACTCGTTCGGCTACGTCGGCACGCGCACGGATACCGGCGGCACCCTGCTGCCTTCCGAGCCGATCAAGGTCGGCATCCAGATCCTGCCCGACACGAACGCGGTCTACGGCGACTACGTGTTCTTCGACGAAGACTACGACGGCATCCAGGATGACGACGAGACCGGCATCAACGGCATCCGCGTCCACCTGTGGCAGGACAGCGGGCCCGGCGGCATCCCGGACGGCCTCCGCGACACGAATACGGATCTGTACATCGGCTTCACCATCACCGGCGACGACTACGACGGCAATCCCGGCTATTACCTCTTCCCGAACCGCGACCGCGGCTACTACTACTCGATCTTCGAGGTCCCGGCCGGCGCGCTGGTTTCCCCCGCCGACCAGGGCGGCGACGACGCGAAGGATTCCGATGTCACCCTGATGGCCGGCTCCAACTACTGGACCGAGATCACGTGGCTCGACGACGGCGAGCACGACCGGACCTGGGACATGGGCCTGTGGGTGGAGGACTACGAGATCGAGCTCGTCAAACTCGCCGGCAGCGCGCCCGACGGCACGATCCTGTGGGTCGAGAACGGCGAGGCCGTGCGTTATACCTACCGGATCACGAACAGCGGGGCTCTCGACCTGGTCAATCTGCGCGTCCGCGACGACAAGCTCGGCCTGATCGGCATCATCCCGCGGCTCGGAACCGGGGAAAGCACAACCCTCACCAGCACGCCGGTGAACATCGCCGCCGACGTGACCAATGTCGGCGACGTGCGCGGCCGTCCGGCCGTACCCGGCGGCGGGCCCGAGATCCCGGGCCTGCCCGAGGCCACGGACGAGGACGACGCCGTGGTTCGCGTCCTCGCCCGCATCGGTGACCGGGTCTGGTTCGACTACGACGGCGACGGCGTCCAGGACGGCGGCGAGACCGGCGTGCCCGGCATCCGCGTGTTCCTGCTGAACGACCTGGGCCAGGTCATCGCCACCAACACGACAGATGGCAACGGCCTCTATCGTTTCACCGTGCCGCCCGGCGACTACGAGGTGCAGTTCGACCTCTCCTCCGTCCCGGCGGAATACAAGGTCAGCCCGCGCGGGCCGACCGGCGCCAAGGACGCCACGGACAGCGACGCGGACCCCGTCACCGGTCGAACGGAACTCACGACACTCGTCGCGGATGAATCGGACTATTCATGGGACATGGGCCTCTGGCAGCCTTCCTCCATCGGCGACACGGTCTGGTACGACCACAACCAGGATGGGCTCCAGGGCGGGGCCGGCGAGGGCGGCGCGCCCGGCATCCGGGTGTTCCTGCTCAACGGGAGCGGCGAGATCATCGCCACGAACCTGACCGACGCCTCCGGCCAGTACCTCTTCGCGGACCTGGTCCCGGGAACCTACTCGGTCCAGTTCGACCTGGCCTCCCTGCCGGCGGGGTACTATCCGACGATCCGCACGGGCAGCCTGCTGGATGCCAATAACAGCGACGCCAACCCGGCCACCGGCCTGACCGCCTCGCTCAACCTGGTCCCGAACCAGCACGTCCGCGAGGTCGATTTCGGCATTTACGCCGAGGGCGAGATCGGCGACCGGGTATGGTACGACGTCAACGGCAACGGGCAGCAGGACGGCGGAGAGACCGGCGTGCCCGGCGTGACGGTGTACCTGTACCGGGGCGGGGCCGTGATCGCGACCAACGTCACCGACGCTTCGGGTAATTACTTGTTCTCCAACCTGCCGCCGGACGAGTACCAGGTCCGGTTCGATCTCAATACCCTGCCCGTCGGCTACAAGCCCACGGTCCAGGGGCCGTCGGGCTCGAAGGATGCGCTGGACAGCGACGCGGACATCACCACGGGCTTCACGGAGACGATCACGCTGGCCCCGGACGAAGAGGATCTGTCGTGGGATCTCGGGCTGGTTCGCTACCTGGCGGACGTGTCGCTGACGAAGACGGCGGAGCCGGTGTTCGAGTACGAGCAGAAGTGGTCGATTCCGATTTCGAAGGGGATGCAGTTCACGGACGGGGACTACTGGCTGCGGCTGGAGAGCGGGAAGCCGAGCTTCGACGTGTGGGGGCCGGGGAACCTGAAGAGCACGAACGTGCTGGACTCCACCTGGCACCACGTGGTGGGGCGGTTCACGCGGGGGACGAACGACGCGTGGGGCACGCACTACATGGAGATCCTGATCGACGGCGTGGTGGTGACGTCGAAGTACGGGCGCGGGGCGACGGACACGTCGGAGGCGCCGCTGTACCTGGGGGCGTACCTGGGGAACAGCGCGTTCTACGCGGGGCTGATGGACGAGGTGCGGCTGTCGCGGGGGCTGCGGAGCGACGCGTGGCTGCAGGCGACGTACGCGCAGCAGGCGGCGCCGGGGGCGTTC